>NZ_JBEXGX010000028.1:0-130023 GCF_040607495.1 Streptomyces sp. NPDC005281
CCCACGCGAAGCCATGGATCTGGGGCAGACCGGCACCCCCAACCCGACGACTGCGACGCCGATATGTGTACCGAGTTTGAGGAATCCAGCACTAGTACTGCCGCTCGGGATGTACTCGGTGTCCGCTGCTCCCAAGCCGACCGCTCTCACCCGGCGGAAGCGCTGGTTCCAGCCGCAGCGGTCCGGGTTCAAGTGGGAGCAGGAGGGGCTGGACCATCTCCGGGGGCTGCGGCCCGGACACTCGGCTCTGCGGGCCGACGACCCTCACAGCCCCCATAAACCCCGCGAGGACGGCGGCCGAGGGCTCGTCCTCCTCGCCTCGCCCGCCAAGGAGCGGGGCACGACACCGCGGCCCGGCACTCCAGGCACTCCCGGCAAGATCGTCCGGGCGGCCGTGACCAGTGGAGCGGCGGCATCGAATTCCCGGGCGTTCGCCACTGACGAATCGTCACCGACCGCTGGAGAAAGCTCAATTGAAGGACAAGTCAAAGCCGAGCACAGACCAAGCAGAGGCAAAACGCACCGTCCGGAAACGTGATCGAAAGTGGACAGAATTGAATTGATCATGCTATTCACCCTCCTTCCCGGCTGTTAGGTTCACGACGGCTCCGGACCTGACCATCTGGGGTTTTGCACAACAACGGGGGGAAAATATGCGCAAGTTGGCAGTCGGCGCGATCGCCGCAGGCCTGTTCGCCGTTAGTGCGGGGACGGCGGCCGCCGTCTCATGGCACACCATTCCGCCGCTGACCACCGGAGGCGGTTCGTTCACCAGCGGTCAGTACACCTTCTGGCCCTCGAACCAGAATCACGGCGCCTTCGAGTGGGCGGGCAACCTGAACGACACCGACAACGGTGACGGTCACAACGTCTACATACAGGTCCGCGTCGAGGGCTACGACTGGAGCCGCTACAACGGCACGCAGAAGCACAGCGTCCCTCTCGACAAGCTGAACTGGGACGGCGCCGCTCTGCACACCGACGACGCCTACATCCGCGTCTGCCGCGACAAGGGCTCGCTCAACCCTGACAACTGTTCGTCGACGAAGCACTACCAGAGGTAGTCGGCGCTTCGGCAGCACCGCGGGCCCAGGGACGCATGCCCCTGGGCCCGCTCGCTTCTTTGGGGGAAGCCATCAGCACGTCAGACATCATCTCAGCCACGGGAGTCGACCTCTCCTACGGCAACCAGCCGGCTGTCCGCGAAGCCCATCTCTCGGTCGCCCCGGGTGAGGTCGTGGCCATCACAGGGCAGAGCGGCTCCGGTAAGTCCTCACTTCTCTACTGCCTGGCCGGGGTGCTGCCCACCACCCGCGGTCAAGTGCGCTTCGAAGGGCGCTCGCTCGGTGACCTCTCCGACGACGAGATCAGCGCCCTGCGCCGGGAACGATTCGGGTTCGTCTTCCAGTACGGCGAACTGCTCCCGGAACTGACCATCGAGGAGAACACCGCGCTGCCACTGCGCCTGACCGGACAACGCAAGCGGCCCGCTCTCGCCAGAGCGGGCGAAGTGCTGGAGCGGCTCGGCCTCGGCGACCTGCGTCACCGCCGGCCCTCACAGGTATCGGGCGGACAGAGTCAGCGCGTCGCGGTGGCACGCGCCCTGGTCCACCGGCCCGCGGTCGTCTTCGCGGACGAGCCGACGGGCTCCCTGGACAGCGCCAACGCCGCCGCCGTACTCAAGGAGTTCCTCGGACTGGCCCGTTCCCAGGGCACCGCGGTCATTCTGGTGACGCACGATCACGGGGTGGCCGCACAGGCCGACACCCGCTACACGATGGCGGACGGAATACTCACGCCGCGAGGTGCGGCGTGACGGAATTCCTGCTCGGTCTGCGACTGCTCTTCGGCGCGGGGCGAGGCAACCGCACGCGCTTCTTCCTGATGGCGGCCGGCGGCTCCATCGGTGTCTGCTGCCTGGCCCTCGTTCTCACCGTTCCGGCGATCCTGCACGCCCACGACGGCCGGGCCGCGGCACGACAGCCCGTCACCTCCCCCAAAGGTCCGGCGGACGGCACGCTCGTCGTCCAGCGCTCCGACGCGTACGGATCCAGGCCGTTCACCCGCGTGTTCATCGCCGAGGGCACCGAGGGAGCGCGGTCGGCCCCACCTGGTCTGGCCCGACTCCCGGGCCCCGGCGAGGTGTTCGTCTCTCCGCGGGTCCATGACCTCCTGCGCGAGGCACCCGCCGTCAAGGGGCTGCTGCCAGGACGTGAGAAGGGAACCATCGCGGCGGCCGGACTCGCGCACCCGGACGAGCTGTACGCGTACATCGGCACCACGCGCGGCCGGATCGCCCACGAGGGCCGGACCCTGAAAGGGTTCGGGTACGACTACGCCCCGTCCCCCGCCGTGGAACCGTCCACGTTGACGGACGTACGG
This sequence comes from Streptomyces sp. NPDC005281, assembly GCF_040607495.1. Taxonomy (NCBI): domain Bacteria; kingdom Bacillati; phylum Actinomycetota; class Actinomycetes; order Kitasatosporales; family Streptomycetaceae; genus Streptomyces; species Streptomyces sp. NPDC005281. The sequence continues at coordinate 2,383 of NZ_JBEXGX010000028.1, forward strand.
TTCGCTCTGGCCACCCTGGTTCTGCTGCCCCTGGGGATCTTCCTCACCGTCTGTGCGCGTCTCTCCGCCGCCAGCCGCATGCGGCGCCTGGCGGCGCTGCGCCTGCTGGGCCTCAGCGTCAAGGGCACCCAGCGTGTGAACGCCGCGGAGACCGTGATGGCCGCACTGCTCGGAGCGGTGCTCGGCCTCGGTGAGTACTGGGTTCTCAATCAGGTGATGGCCAGGACGGGGCTGCCCGCGCTGCGGTGGTATCCGGGCGACGGTGCCCTGTCCGCGACCACCGTCGCCGTGTGTCTGATCGGCTGCCCGGCGCTGGCCTGGTTCGTCGGCCGCAAGAGCGCGCGGGAAGCCGCCGCCAACCCGCTGGCGGTACGCCGCACCGCACTCCCGCGACCGCCGTCCAAGTGGGGCGGTCTCCTCCTTGTCGCCGGCATGGGCATCGTGTCCGGTTTCTGCGTCAGCGGTCTGTCCGGGCACCCCGCGTCGAGTGTGGGCGTGAACGCGCTGCTCGTGGTCGGCGGCGTCGTGCTGACCGGAGTCGGGCTCGTGCTCACACTCCCGTTGATCTCGTACGTGCTCGCCCGCCGCGTGGCGGCGTCGACCCAGTCCCTCACGCTCAACCTGGCGATGCGGCGCAACGAGGCCGAGCCCGGAAGCACGATGCGGGTCGTCACCGGGCTCGTACTCCTCGTCTACGCCGCCTCGCTCGCCCAGGGTGTTCTCATCCAGCTGGAACAGGTCAGCCGGCCGTCCGGCCCGGTGCAGGACTACTCCCTCTCCCTGTCCGCTCTCACCCCGGGCCGGCAGACGGAACTCGGCGACCTCACCGGTGTGCGCTCCCACGCCGTCATGATGAACTCCTGGGTCGACTTGGAGAGGAAGAGCCCCGAGGCCGCGTTCGCGTCGTCGGCCACTGCCCTGATCGCCACCTGTGGGCAGCTGGACCGCATGGTCCAGCACTCCCGAGGCTGCGTGGACGGCAAGGTGATGCGGCTCGTGGACCCCAACTCCAGCGTCGGATCCGACGTGAAGCCGGGCACGCCCTTCCGGTTCCGCCTCTCGGGGAGCGGGACCGGGCACCTGGACATCGGCTTTCCGGCCGACGGGATCGTCTACAGCGGGTACTCCGCGTCTGCCGTGGGCAACGCCGTGCTCCTCGTTCCTCCGTCGACGCTGCCCGAACACGCTCGACCCCGTGACGCCGAGCTCGTACTCACCAGCAGCTCGGAACCGGGCCAGGTCCGCGAGGTCCTCGACGGCATCGGGGCGATCGCCCCGATCGCCGAGGTGGAGCTGGTCGGACTGAACGTCCAAGGGCTCGAACAGATATCCGTCGTCGAAACCCTGCTGGCCCTCGGCATGATCATGGGGCTGGTCATCGGCGTGGCCGCGTTCCTGGTGTCCGTGACCGACCGCGCGGTCGAACGCCGTGCACAGGTCACCGCCATCACCCTGATCGGTGCCCGGGCACGGACCCTGCGGGCCGCGCAGTGCCTCCAGGTGGTGCTGCCGCTCGGTCTCGGTCTCGTCCTGGCGGTCGTCACCGGGAAACTCGCCGAATCCAGCTACCTGATCACCGGTGGCGGGGCGATCCGCTGGGACGTCGCCGGCATGCCCCTGCTGTCCGTGGCGGTGGCCGGAGTGGTGGCGGCAGCGGCAGCGGGCTCACTGCCACTGGCCGGCCGCCGGATCGATCCGGAGCTGATCCGCCGCGACTGACCGGTCGGGTTCGACATGGCGAGCGGCGGTGGCGGACACCGAGGCAGGAGAAAGCACCCGCCGCGGAACCGACACCCTTGCAGACAGCACCCGCCGCGAACCCAACACCTGAGAAGGCAGCGCCCTCTCGCGGAGCGAACGGGCAGCGCCCTCTCGCGGAGCGAACGGGCAGCGCCCTCTCGCGGAGCGAACGCCGAAGAGGTCCCCGTTCCGGATGGAACGGGGACCTCTTCACGTCGTCACGCCTCGGTGGGCGTGGCCGCGCTGATGACGTCGGGTGTCGGACGTCAGTGGGAGTGGCCGTGGCCGCCGTGACCGGCGTCGCCCTCGTCCTCGGCCGGCTTCTCGACGACCAGGGTCTCGGTCGTGAGGAGCAGGGAGGCGATGGAGGCGGCGTTCTCCAGGGCGGAGCGGGTGACCTTGACCGGGTCGATGACGCCGGCCTTGACCAGGTCGCCGTACTCGCCGGTGGCGGCGTTGAAGCCCTGGCCCTTGTCGAGCTCGGCGACCTTGGAGGTGATGACGTAACCCTCCAGGCCGGAGTTCTCGGCGATCCAGCGCAGCGGCTCGACGGCGGCCTTGCGGACGACCGCGACACCCGTGGCCTCGTCGCCGGTCTTGCCGAGGTTGCCCTCGAGGACCTTCACGGCGTGGACGAGCGCGGAGCCACCACCGGAGACGATGCCCTCCTCGACCGCGGCGCGGGTCGCGGAGATGGCGTCCTCCAGACGGTGCTTCTTCTCCTTGAGCTCCACCTCGGTGGCGGCGCCGACCTTGATCACGCACACGCCGCCGGCCAGCTTCGCGAGTCGCTCCTGGAGCTTCTCGCGGTCCCAGTCGGAGTCGGTGTTCTCGATCTCGGCCTTGATCTGGTTGACGCGGCCGACGACCTCGTCGGAGCTGCCGGCACCGTCGACGATGACGGTGTCGTCCTTGGTGATCGTCACGCGGCGGGCGCTGCCGAGCACGTCCAGGCCGATCTGGTCGAGCTTGAGGCCGACCTCCTCGGCGATGACCTGACCACCGGTGAGGGTGGCGATGTCGCCGAGCATGGCCTTGCGGCGGTCACCGAAGCCGGGAGCCTTCACGGCGACGGCGTTGAACGTGCCGCGGATCTTGTTCACGACCAGGGTCGACAGGGCCTCGCCCTCGACGTCCTCGGCGATGATCAGCAGCGGCTTGGAGGCGTTCGACTGGATGACCTTCTCCAGCAGCGGCAGCAGGTCCTGGATGGAGCTGATCTTGCCCTGGTGGATGAGGATGTACGGGTCGTCGAGGACGGCCTCCATACGCTCCTGGTCGGACACCATGTACGGGGACAGGTAGCCCTTGTCGAAGGCCATGCCCTCGGTGAAGTCCAGCTCCAGACCGAAGGTGTTGGACTCCTCGACGGTGATGACACCGTCCTTGCCGACCTTGTCCATCGCCTCGGCGATGAGCTCGCCGACCTGGCTGTCCTGCGCGGAGAGCCCGGCCACGGCGGCGATGTCGGACTTGTCCTCGATCGGGCGGGCCGTCGCGAGGAGCTCCTCGGAAACGGCCTTGACCGCGGCGTCGATGCCCTTCTTCAGGAGGGCGGGCGACGCGCCGGCGGCGACGTTGCGCAGGCCCTCGCGGACGAGCGCCTGGGCGAGCACGGTGGCGGTGGTCGTACCGTCACCCGCGATGTCGTTGGTCTTGGTCGCCACCTCCTTCACCAGCTGCGCGCCGAGGTTCTCGAACGGGTCGTCGAGCTCGACCTCACGGGCGATGGTCACGCCGTCGTTGGTGATGGTGGGGGCGCCGAACTTCTTGTCGATGACGACGTTGCGGCCCTTGGGGCCGATCGTCACCTTCACCGTGTCGGCAAGCTTGTTGACGCCGCGCTCGAGGGCGCGACGGGCGTCCTCGTCGAACTTCAGGATCTTCGCCATGGGAGCGGTTCAGCCCTCTCGGAAAACTTGGGAGAAACGAACGGCGCCCCCAGCGCCCGGTTTCATCAAAGGTAGCGGGGGCCAGGGGCGCAGTTCACTGCAATGCTTGGTGCGGGGTTGTCCGGGGAATGACCCCGAACGCCCTTACCGGGTGTATTACTTCTCGATGATCGCGAGTACGTCGCGAGCCGAGAGGACGAGGTATTCCTCGCCGTTGTACTTCACTTCGGTGCCGCCGTACTTGCTGTACAGCACGACGTCGCCGACGGTGACGTCGAGCGGAAGACGGTTACCGTCCTCGAAGCGACCCGGACCCACGGCAAGGACGACGCCCTCCTGGGGCTTCTCCTTGGCGGTGTCCGGGATGACCAGGCCAGAGGCCGTGGTCTGCTCAGCGTCGAGCGGCTGGACCACAATGCGGTCCTCGAGCGGCTTGATGGCAACCTTGGAGCTGGTGGTCGTCACGATCCGACCTCCCCCTTCGGAGATCTCACGGGGTTAACTGTCTGAGGTGGCGACCAGGTCGATCCGTCGTCGCGGGTGCCGGACCTACCCTGTCGCTATTGGCACTCTCCAGGGGGGAGTGCCAGACCTGAGACTATGACTGCGATTAGCACTCGGTCAAGCGGAGTGCCAAAGGCGTCGGCGTGGCGCGGGCCGGAAGAGGCCGGACCGCGCCGAATGGGCGCCTCCCGGAGACCGGTTCCCCGGCAGGTGCGCCCGGCCGCGGTCCGCCGCGCGACAGCCCCCGGGGACCGGTGTCCGCCCGGGGTGCTCCTGTCCGCCCGGGGCGCTCCTAGAGGTAGTTCTCCAGCCGCGCCGGTGTGAAGCCCTCCCGCTGGATCCGCCTGAGCAGCCGGAGCGTGGCGTCCGTGAGATCGGGTTCGCCGGGGCCGGAGAGGATGTCGCCGGGGCGGAGCCGGTGCGCGTCTGCCGTCCTGCCGAGGACGATCGCCGCGACCCCGCAGTCGGCGGCGGCGCGCAGGGTGGTGTCGTCGTATCTGCCGTACGGGGGCCGCAGCAGCCGGGGCCGGACGCCGAAGCGGCGGGTGAGCTTGTCCTGTTGTCCGCAGATCTCGGCGCGCTGGCCGGCGTAGGGCAGACCGCTCAGGACGACGTGGTCGAGGGTGTGGTTCTGGACGCCGGCGCCGACCGCGCGCAGCCGGGCGAAGTGACCGTACCCGGGCCCGGCGACCCGGTCCGTGAGGAACACGCTGACCGGCAGGCGCAGTTCGCGGACCATGTCGGCGAACCGCGGATCGCGCTCGACTCCGTCGTCGTACGTCAGGAAGACCACCTTGTCGCGGGTGCGCACCTGGTTCACGACGGGTGGCAGTCCGGTGTCCGCGGTGCGCGCGGTGGTCCGGACGGACACCTTGGGCGCCGGGGCGAGCGGGGTGGCCAGTCCCCAGCGGCGGTACGCCGACTCCGTCGGGTGGACGCGCTGGGCCGCCTTCTTGCCCAGCCGCTCGATGGGGTCGACGGACTGCGCGCAGCCGCTGAGCAGCGCCGCCACGAGCAGCCCGGCGACCGGCACCCGCACCCTCACAGGTAGTCCTCCAGGCGCGCGACCGCGTACCCCTTGGCCGTGACCGTCCTCAGGAAGCGGCGGACCATGTCGGGCATGGTGCCGTTCCACTCCTTGCGGCCCTGGAAGTGGGTGAGGACGATGTCGCCGGGGTGCAGGTCCTGGTCCTCCTCGCGGTACTCCCAGTGGTCGACGAAGACCTCCTCGTTCCAGATGGGCGCGTATCTGATGCCGCAGGACTTGGCGGCGCGCAGGGTGTCCTGGTCGTAATTGCCGTACGGCGGGCGGAAGACGGCCGGGCGTCTGCCGAACTCCTTCTCCATCACGTCCTGCATGCCGCAGATCTCGTGCTTCTGCCGCTCGTAGGAGAGTGCGGGCAGATAGGGGTGGTGCAGCGTGTGGTTGTTGAGGGTGATGCCTCGGTCGCGCATCTTCCGGAAGTACCCGTAGTCGTCCTTGACGAGGAAGTCGCTGAGGAAGGCGGTGTACGGGATCTTCAGGTCGCTCATCATCCGCAGGAAGGCGGGGTCCTTCTCGGAGCCGTCGTCGACGGTGAGGAAGACGACCTTGTCCTTGGTGGGGACGGTCGTGAAGACCGGCGGCAGCCCCAGTTCCTTCTGATCGTCGACCTCGAACCCCTTGCGGGCCCTGATGACCGGCTTCCTGGCGGGTGGCACGGGGGGCGTCAGGGGCACCTCGCGCAGCCCCCAGCGCCTGGCGACCGCGGCGCGCCTGGCCTGGGCCAGCCGGAGCCGGGCGGCGTACGCGGCCAGGGCGCGGGCGGGGTCCGCGTGGAGCCCGGCCTGCGGGGCGTGGGCCGGTTTCGCGCCGCCGGCTCCCGGGGCGTGGGCCGGTCGGGCGCCGCCCGCTCCCGGGGTGGAGCCGGTCCCGGCGCAGCCGGAGGCGAGCACGGCGAGGGCGAGCACGCCGACTCCCCAGCGCGCACCGGCCCCGTTTGCACCGGTTTTATCATTTTGTCGTACGGGTCGCATGGGGCCGGATCCTCCCAGGTCACCGCCCTCGCGCGGACCCGACACCGCCGCCGGAAGCGCACCGTCCACCGACTGGCCCACAATGGCCGGGTGAACGACGTCTCTTTCGCCCCCCTCCTCACCGCCGAGGGCCGCGCCCTGCTCGACGAGGTCCGTGCCACCGAACCGGCACAGGAACTGGCCGTCGCCACCCGGCTGCGCCGCGAGCACCCCGCCGAGCTGGTCTCGGCGGCCCTCGGACAGGCGCGGCTGCGGCAGCGGGCGGTGGCGAAGTTCGGCGCCGAGGACGCCGGACGGATGTTCTTCACCCCCAACGGGGTCGAGCAGTCCACCCGCACGAGCGTGGCGGCCCACCGCGCCGAGCGGCTGCGCGCGCTGGGGGTCCGCTCCGTCGCCGACCTGTGCTGCGGCATCGGCGGCGACGCCGTCGCGCTGGCCCGCGCCGGGATCCGCGTCCTGGCCGTCGACCGGGACCCGCTGACGGCCGCCGCCGCCCGCGCGAACGCCGACGCGCTGGGACTCACGGATCTGATCGAGGTGCGCGAGACGGATGTGACGCAGGTCGACACCACGTCGTACGACGCGGTCTTCGTGGACCCGGGGCGCCGGGGCGGCCGGGGCCGGATCTTCGACCCGGAGGCGTACTCGCCGCCGCTGTCCTGGGCCGTCGGGGCGGCCCTGCGGGCTCCGGTCGCCGCCCTGAAGATCGCCCCCGGCATCCCGCACGAGGCGGTCCCCGCCGAGGCGGAGGCCGAGTGGATCTCGGACGGCGGGGACGTGAAGGAGGCGGTGCTGTGGTTCGGCACCGAGCCCGGCCTGGTGCGCGCCACCCTGCTGCCGGGCCCGCGCGAGCTGCGCGGGCGCGGGCTGCCCGATCCGGCGGTACGAGCGGTCGGGCGCTATCTGTACGAGCCGGACGGTGCCGTCATCCGCGCGCACCTCGTCGCCGAGGTGGCCGAGGACCTGGACGGCGGGCTGGTCGACGAGACGATCGCCTACGTGACCGCGGACGAACTGCGCCCGACGCCGTACGCCACCGCGTACGAGATCACCGATCAACTCCCCTTCAACGTGAAGAAGTTGAAGGCACTGCTGCGGGAGCGGGGAGTCGGGATCCTGACCGTGAAGAAGCGCGGGTCGGCCGTCGAGCCGGAGGAGCTGCGGCGCAAGGCCCTGCCCAAGGCGCACGGTCCCGCGTCCGCGACCGTGTTCCTCACCCGGGTGGCGGGCGCCCCGACCATGCTGGTGGGGGCACCCGCCAAGCCGCCTACTGCTGGTGGCGGGTGCTGAGCGAGGCGAGGTCCGGCCCGGTGACGGGCCGCGGCGCCGTACCCGTCCGCACCGCCGAGGCTCCCGCGGCCGGACCGGCCGGGGAGGACGAACTCGCCATCGGCGCAACGCCGTTGTAGTACGGCGCGTACGTCCACTGGCCGGCGCTCGCGCTGATCGCGGTGCCCGCGGAGGTCAGCGCCGCCGTGGACACCGAGCCGGTGCCGCCGAAGACGGCCAGGCCGTTGATGTTCGCGGAGTCCTTGACCAGGTAGGACTTGGTGTCCGCGGTCAGGGTGGCGACGTCCGTCCACAGCAGCGGGCCGAAGACGTTCATCGCCGCCGCGGCCGAGGTGCCACCGCGCCAGCTGTCGATGGAGGCCAGGGACACGCTGCCCGGGGCGTCCCACCAGAAGCGCGCGAGGGCGACCGCGGTGGCCGCGTTGCCGCTCCCCGTGACCGGGTAGTAGGTGTAAGTCGACGGCCAGTGGGAGAACGACGTGTGCGTGAGCGCGTACTTCGCCGAGGCGCCGACGGGGATCATGTAGGTGTCGCGCGGGTCGAGGCCGTTGAGGTACGACTTCACGGACGAGGTCAGCGTGTTGCCGTCGTTGAGCACGACGACCGCCTTGCCGCTCGTGCCTTCCGCACCCGCGGCCGACGCGGCGGCGAGGGCCGAGTGGTAGTCGGTGCCGGTCGCGAGGAACACGTAGTCCGGCGCGCTGGTGATCGACTTGGCGACGGCGACCGAGGTCGAGTAGCGGGAGGTGCCCGCCAGCCTCCTGGGAACGAAGCCGAGCGAGGTGATCTTGGTCGAGAGGGCGCTGCCGAGGACCGACGTGCCGCCGACGAGGTAGACGCTCGCGCCGGCTTGAGGGTCCGCTTCAGCTCGTTCTGCACGGACGTCGACAGCGAGGTGCCCGAGGTCAGCAGGACCGGCCCGTGCTTCTTGCCCGCGAGGGCGGGGGCGGTCAGCGCGTACGACTGGCTGTCCTTGGGGACCAGCACGGCGGACGAGGCGTTCATCAGCCCCGGCTCGCTCTTGCCCACCGTGTTCCAGGTCCAGCGGGACGCGGCGATGTTGCTGCTGTAGACGTCGGCGCCCCAGACCCGGGCGGCGGTGTTCTTGCGCAGCGGCTGCCAGGCGGGCGAACGGCCGCCGAACGGGAACGGGCTGCCCACGGTCACGGAGTCCGCGGCGACCGTCAGGACCCGCATGGCGTAGCCGTCGGCGACGACCAGCCGGTCGCTCGCGGGCGCCCAGGAGGGGGACGCGTAGTCGCCGCTGTCGTCGGTGAGACGGCGCTCGTCGGTGCCGTCGGTGTTGATCGAGAACACCTGGCCGCGGCCGTCGACGGTGCGGATGAAGGCGACCTTGGTGCCGTCGGGCGAGATGGCGGGCGAGCTGCCCGCGGCGAGCTTGGTCTCCGCCTTGGTGGTGGCGTTGTACAGCACGACCGAGGGCGTGGTCGTGGTGCAGCCGGTGCCGTTGCGCTGGAAGGCCAGCAGCTTGCCGGTCGCGTCGCCGCTCGGCACGAGGTCGCATCCGCCGGTGGCCAGCAGCCGCACCGCGGCGCCGCCGTCGGCCGGGACGGAGTAGAGCTTCTTGGCCGCGGAGAAGACGATGGTGCGGCCGTAGGTCCAGTACGTCGGGTGCGACGGCGAGCGGCCGCTGTACGTCCCGTCGTAGACCTGCGTCCTGCCGGCGCCGGTGACGCCGACGGTGTCCAGTGATCCGGCCGACTCGAGGACCACGCGGCTGCCGTCGGGCGACCACGCGGGCGACTCGTCGTCGGAGCCGTTCGAGACACGCTTCATGTCGTTGCCGTTGACGTCGACCGACATGACGCCGTCGTCGACCACGGCGATCCTGCCGTCGGCCGCCGGCCACCCGGTGGCATCGGCCGACGCCCCCGGTGCCAGGGCTGTCGCGGTGCCGGCGGCCAGGGCCGTCGCCGCGGTGAGCGCCACGAGTCTGTGGCGCGCGAAGATTTTCATGGGTGTACCCCCCACAGGTAGGCGCGATGGGCTGCCGGACCACGTGCAGGGGCCTACGGGATGAACGGAACACGCCATTCCCGTGTACGGCAGCGGCGCCACTGTAAGCCCTTGCCGATCACCTTGGGAACGGAGTTTGCCGGACGGGATCTCATGCCCCCGCACTCATGAATCCCGCAGCTCACGGGCCCGTGCCTCCAGCAGCCCCCGCTCCCGCCCGTTGCGCGCCAGACCGGCGGCCCGCTCGAACTCCGCGCGTGCCTCCTGCGTACGTCCGAGCCGGGCCAGCAGGTCGCCGTGCACGCTCGGCAGCAAGTGGTAGCCGCGCAGGGCCGGTTCCGCCGCGAGGGCCTCGACGATCTCCAGGGCGGGGCCCGGGCCCTCGGCCATCGAGACGGCCACGGCACGGTTCAGCTCGACCACGGGGGACGGGGAGCGGGCCGCCAGCAGGCCGTACAGGGCGGTGATCCGGTACCAGTCGGTGTCCTCGTAGGTGTAGGCCCGCGCGTGGCAGGCGGCGATGGCGGCCTGGAGGGCGTACGGCCCCGGGCTGCCGGTGGCGACGGCGTTGGCGCGGCCGAGCGCGGTGAAGCCGCGGCCGATCAGCAGGCGGTTCCAGCGGCGGCGCTGCTGGTCCTTGAGGAGGACAGGTTCGCCGTCGGGCCCGGTGCGGGCGGCCGCCCGGGACTCCTGGAGTTCCAGCAGGGCGGCGAGAGCGTGCACCTCGCTCTCCTTGGGCATCAGCTCGGCGAGCACCCGGGCCAGCCGCAGCGCGTCCTCGCACAGCGCGGGGCGCAGCAGGTCGTCGCCCGCCGTGGCCGCGTACCCCTCGTTGAAGACGAGGTAGATGACCTCCAGCACGGACCCGAGCCGGGCTTCGCGCTCGGGTCCGTACGGGACCTCGAAGGCGACCCCCTTCGCCGCCAGCGTCCGCTTGGCCCGCACGATGCGCTGGGCGACCGTCGCCTCGGGGACGAGGAAGGCGCGGGCGATCTCGGACGCCGTCAGGCCGCCGAGAAGCCGCAGCGTGAGCGCGATCCGGGCCTCGGCGGACAGGACGGGATGGCAGGCGGTGAAGACCAGCCGGAGCAGGTCGTCGTCGATGTCGTCCGGGTCGGAGGGTTCGTCGACGTGATGCGGCGCGGACAGCGAGAGGTCCCGCCCGACCTCCTCCAGCTTGCGCGCGTAGCGCTCCTTGCGGCGTACGAGGTCGATCGCCCGGTGCTTGGCCGTGGCCGTCAGCCAGGCGCCCGGGTTGTCCGGCACGCCGTCGCGCGGCCACTGCTCCAGCGCCGCGACCAGGGCGTCCTGTGCGAGTTCCTCGGCGATACCGACGTCGCGGACGATCCGGGCCACGCCCGCGATGATGCGCGGGGACTCGATACGGAAGATGGTCTCGAGGGCGGTGTCGACACCGCCGGCGGGGGCTGGGCCCGTGAGGGCCGGGGTGGGCTGCTGTTCCACAGTTCACCATCAGACACCCGCGGCGGCGTCAGACCAAGGAGACCGCTCGGACCAGGGAGACCGCTCAGGCCCGGGAGACCGCTCGGACCAGGGAGCCGCTCAGGCCCGGGAGACCGCCCAGGCCAAGGAGATCCCTCAGCCCTCGGCGATCTGCCGCACCTCGCAGGTGACCGTCCAGTGCTCCTCGTGCACCTTCAGGAACCGCTTGGTCCACTCCACGGCCTCGGCCATGTCCTTGCACTGCATGATCGCGTAGCCGCCGACGACCTCCTTGGACTCGGTGAAGGGCCCGTCGGTGACGGACAGCTCCCCGCCCGAGTAGTGGACGCGCTTGCCCTGCGCGCTGGGCGTCAGGCCCTCGGTCTGGAGCATGACGCCGGCCTTGGTGATCTCCTCGATGAGCTCGCCCATCCGCTGCATCAGTTCGGGGCTGGGGCCCTCGGCGGGCGCGGTGCGCTCGTCGATCTGGACGAGAGAGAGGTAGCGGGGCATGGTGACTCCTCGTATGTCTTGACTGCCGGAGACGGGCTTCGTTCCCGCCTCTCACCCATGCGTCGATCGGGAGACGCCCGTTTCGACACGCTCCCCGGATTTCTTCGAAGTTTCTTCCACGGGAGCCGTTTCCGCAGGTCAGGTGGTCAGGCCGGGTGAATCGGTCGGCGAAGTCCTTGAGCTCCACGGTCTCTGGGATGGGACCGACGGGGCCGACGGTTCGCCGGCCGTACCGTCCGGGCCGGTCCCGGTCCGCAGGGCGGTGCGCAGGCGTTCGGCGTGGGCGCGTACCTCGTAGGCCGCGAGGGCGGGGCGTCCGCCACGGCACCCCTCGCACAGCCCGCCCCGCAGGGCGCGGCCGTCCCCGCCCGGCTCCCCGCACGCCGTGCACACGAGTTCGTAGCGAGGGGCCGGTGGCTGTGGCTCGGGTTCCGGCGGCAGCTTGGCGAGGAGCCGGGTGCGGACGAAGGCGTACGGGTGTGCCACGCGCTCCGGAAGCCCGGCCGTCGTCGCCTGGACGAGCTGGGCCTCACCCGCGCCCCGCGCGAACCACTCGGCGGCCTCCCCCTCCAGGGCCGCGCACTCCCCCGCCGACAGCGTCAGCCGGGCGTCGATCCGGCCGAGCCTGGCCAGCACGCCGTAGGCCGTCGAACGGGCCGCCGCCGCGACGGGCCGCTCGGTCACCGGCGTCTCCCCTGCGAGCAGGGCGTTCCACCAGGCGTCGTCGCGGGCGGTGCGTGAGAAGAAGGTGTGCCAGACCCAGCGGGGGCAGCCGTCGACGGTGACGGGGCGGCGCACCCGGCGCAGATGCCCCGCCGCGGAAAGGTGGTTCAGGGCGGTGGACAGGGCGCACTGGCCGTACGGGAGGTGCTTGGCCAGGGTCTTGATCGAGAGGTCCGACTCGTCGGCCAGCCGGTCGATGTACGTCGCGATCGATGCCTCGCGCAGGGGCAGGTGATCGAAGTCCCGACCCGTACGAGGGGTTTGGCCGGGCGCCGACCTTTTTCCGTAGCCAGGATTGGCGAGGGGATGGGCGGACGGGCGCGGGGCAGCACTAAGCTGGGCGACAGCCATGGATCGAGCCTCATTCGGTCTTTGTGGTCAGACCCCCGCGTGGTGTTCCTGCACCCACGGGGGTCGGCGCTTTCGCGGCGCACGCTACACCGCTGCCACGCTCCGCCGCGACCCGATCACGAAAAGTCATATCCCCTGGCCCGGACGGCACTTCGGCCGTCGGCAAGGGAGGGAGGGTGGGTTGAACCTCCCGCCCAATCCATACAAAAGAGGCTCGAATCCCGAGCCCCGAAGCTCAAGTCCCGTGGATCACGGAGACGTTCATTTGAGCGAATGCCAAAGATCGCTCGCCTCCGGCTCGTTCGCGATCACTCTGTTGGGGTCCGAGGGCGCCGCCACCACCGGCATCATCACCGTCCTGACCTCGTCGGAGGAGAGGGACTTCAGGCTCTGGCCGAGCTTCGTCAGTTCGCCGAGCGAGTCGAGCCCCGTGTCCGTCGTCAGGCTGCCGGTCACCGCGTTCGCGACGTCGTAGAGCTTGGCCGGGTCGGAGAGCAGGTCGGCCGAGGAGATCTGCTTCAGCAGGGCCTTCACCAGCTTCTGCTGGAGACCTATGCGGCCCAGGTCGCTGCCGTCGCCTATGCCGTGCCGGGTGCGGGCCAGGGCCAGGGCCTGCGTGCCGTTCAGATGGTGGGTGCCCGAGGCGAGGTGCAGATGGCTCTTGTCGTCGTCGATGTTCTCGTCCGTGGTGACCGTGACACCGCCGAGCGCGTTCACGAGCTTCGAGAAGCCCGCGAAGTCGATCTCGATGTAGTGGTCCATCCGGACGCCCGTGACCGACTCGGCCGTCTTCACGGCGCACACCGGACCGCCCACCGAGTAGGCGCTGTTGAACATCGCGTCGTACGCCACCGCCGTCGAGCCCCCGGACGGCAGCGGACAGGACGGGCGGGTGACCAGCGTGTCACGCGGAATGCTGACGACCGTGGCCTTGGTGCGGCCCGCGTCGATGTGCACGACCATCGCCGTGTCGGAGCGCGCGCCCGAACTGCTCCCGCCGCCGAGCTTCGCGTTCGCCTTGCCGCTGCGCGAGTCCGACCCCAGGACCAGGATGTTGAGGGCCTCGGTCGGCAGCGGGGAGGCGGTGGCCGAGGCGGAGGCGGACGCCGGGGCCGAGGGGGTCACCATCGCCTTCGCCGGACGGTCGTCACCGAGGGCGCTGTTGATGTCGACGCTTTTGATGTTCCGGTTCAGATGCCAGTAGGCCCAGCCCGCGGTACCGGCGCCCAGCACCAGCAGTCCCGTCAGGGTGAGGCCGGCGGCCTTCAGCACCCGCGCCCGCCGGCCCCACCGTCTGCGCTCGTCGCCGTTCTCGTCATGTCCGGTCACGGACAGGAACGTAGGTCCGAATTATTAGGGGACTGTTAGGGACAGAGGCGCGCGACGTTTTTCTTCGGAGAATCTCATCCTTCTCAGTGCGGCCTCAGCCCAGCGTCACCGTGGGGACGGGATTGCTCCCGCTCCAGGAGGCGTTGAACCCGAACGTCACCGAACCGCCGTCCGGGACCGTCCCGTTGTAGGAGGCGTTGGCGCAGCTGACCGCCACGCCGGTCTGGGTGCAGGTCGCGTTCCAGGCCTGGGTGATCCGCTGGCCCGCGCCGTACGTCCAGTTCACCTTCCACGAGGACAGGGCGGCCCCGGAGCACGCGATGCGCACCTGCCCGGTGAACCCGGTGTTCCACTGGCTCTGGACGCTGTACGTCGCCGTGCAGGCGCCCGTGGGCGGCGGTGTCGTGGTCCCTCCGCCGAGCGAGGTCGCGATGGCGTTGTACGCCGGTTTGGGCACGTAGTTCTCGTCGTACGGGGTCGCCGCGCCGTAGCCCGAGAAGACGTCCGGGATCCAGGAGTCGGAGTCGGTGAAGCCCCAGACGGTCACGCCGTAGCAGCGGGTCACGGCGACGCAGGCGTCGAAGACCGCCTTGTAGTCGGCGGCCTGCTGCGCCAGTTTCGTGCTGTCGGAGGGGAGTTGCATCCGGATGTCCAGCTCCGTGACCGCGACGTCGACCCCGAGGTCGGCGAAGCGCTGGATGTTCTGCTGGAGGGTGCCGGGGACCTGGCCGAGGATGAGATGCGCCTGGAGCCCGACGCCGTCGATCGGGACACCGCGCGCCTTGAGGGACTTGACCAGGTTGTAGAGGGCGGTGCTCTTGGCGTTGACGCCCTCGACGTTGTAGTCGTTGATGTAGAGCTTGGCGCTCGGGTCGGCGGCGTGCGCCCAGGTCAGCGCCTGGGCGATGTAGTCGGCGCCGAGGCCGTTGTACCAGAGGGTCGAGCGGTAGGTGCCGTCCTCGTTGAAGGGTTCGTTGACCACGTCCCAGGCGGCCAGCTTCCCCTTGTAGCGGGTGACTTCGGTGGTGATGTGGTCCTGGAGCAGACCGCTCAGCTCCGCGGTCGTCCAGGTGCCGTTGGTCAGCCAACTCGGGTTCTGGCTGTGCCAGACGAGGGTGTGACCGCGCACCTGCTGGTTGTGGGCCTGCGCGAACGCGACGATCTGATCGGCCTCGGCCCAGTCGAAGCTGCCACGGGTGGGCTCGACGGTGCCCCACTTCATGGCGTTGCCCGGGGTCAGCGAGTTGAACTGGGCCCCGGCGATGTCGCCGTACGTCCCGGTCAGCTTGGAGCCGGTGACGGCGGTGCCGATGACCTTGCCCTTGGCGGCGGCGAGGTCACGCAGCGGGGCGTCGGCGGCGTGCGCCGTCGTGCCGGCCGCGAGCAGGGCGGCCACCGTCACGGCCCCGGCGAACAGGGCGGCGACACGGCGGCGTAAGGGGTGGCGCGAGGAGCGGCGTAAGGGACGGGTTCCGGAAAGACGGGTTCTGGAGGTTCTCATGGCGGGTGCCTCCGAAAGTTTCGGCCGTACAACCGATTGACATCGGAGGAGTGTGGAGGCGGATGCATCACCCGTCAATACGGTCCCCCGGCCGACTTCGAGCCCTTCCCGCCACCCTGGCCCCACGGCGCACTCCGGTCCGGACGGCCGCCCGGACTCACGCCGGAGTCACGCCGGACTCGCGCCGGACTCGCGCCGGAGTCACGCCGGAGGCGCTCCCGTACTGCTGCGGACGACCAGGCTCGTCGCCAGTTCCATCCTCGTCCCGGCCGAGGGCCTTTCCTGGCGGCTCAGGTCGAGCACCAGCTTCGCCGCCGCCTCGGCCATCTCCGTCAGCGGCTGCCGTACGGTCGTCAGCGGCGGCCCCACCCAGCGCGCCACCGGCAGATCGTCGAAGCCGACGACGCTCAGATCCTCGGGAATGCGCAGCCCCAGCTCACGGGCCGCCTCGTAGAGGCCGAGCGCCTGGAGGTCGTTGCCGGCGAAGACGGCCGTGGGCCGGTCGGGGCGGCGCAGCAGGTCGAGGCCGATCCGGTAGCCGGCCTCGTGGTGGAAGTCCCCGGCGGCGATCAGCGAGGGATCGACAGGCAGTCCGGCCGTCTCGAGCGCCGCGCGGTAGCCGTCGACCCGCGCCCTGCTGCACATCATCCGGGACGGCCCGCTGATGGCTCCGATCCGGGTGTGCCCGAGTTCGACGAGGTGACGTGTGGCGGCGAGGCCGCCCTGCCAGTTGGTGGCCCCGATGGAGGGCACGTCGACGCCCGGGTCGCCCGCCGGGTCCATCACCACGAAGGGAATGGATCTGCTGGTCAGCAGGGCGCGCTGGGAGTCGTCGAGGCCCGAGAGGACGAGCACCACGCCGTGCGGGCGGCGGGCGGCGACCTGGTCGGCCCAGGTGCGGCCGGGGGTGAGCCGCCCGGCGGACTCGGAGAGCACCACGCTGAGGCCTGCGTCCCGGGCGACGTTCTCCACGCCCCGGATGACCTCCATCGCCCAGGCGCTCTCCAGTTCGTGGAAGACCAGGTCGATCAGCGGTGAGCGGGAACCCTCGGCCCGCCGGCGGCGGTAGCCGTACGCGCGCAGCAGCTCCTCGACGCGGGACCGGGTCGCGGGAGCGACGTCGGCGCGGCCGTTGAGGACCTTCGAAACAGTCGGAGCCGAAACACCGGCTTCCCGGGCGATCTCGGCCAGCGTCGCCGTCTGTGCTTCTGCGGACTTCCCAGGCTTCATGCGGCGATCGTATATCTGCGCAACCTCTTGACGGGCCCCCCGGATCGTCCTACGTTCCCGGAACATTCGAAAAATAACTCGAAACATTCGCGGTGGATCATCGGCGATCCTTCGCGCTTACCGAGAGGTGCCGTCCCATGGAGTCCCACAGCAGACGTTGGTTCCTCGGCGCGGGCACGGCCGCCCTGGCCTCTGTCGGCGGGCTCACCGCCTGCGGCTCCGGCGGCGGCTCCGGCGCCGACGGGACACTCACCGCGTTCGTCTACGGAGACGACGCGGCGAAGATCCAGGTCAAGTCCGTCAACCGGTTCAACGCGTCGGCCGCCGCGAAGAAGGCCAAGGGCACGATCAAGCTCCAGAAGGTGCCCGCCACCGACTACCCGGCCAAGCTGCGCACGGCGATGGGCTCGCCCAACGCGCCCGACGTCTTCTTCAACTGGGGCGGCGGCTCCATCAAGGCCTACCGGGAGGCCGGCCAGCTGGTCGACCTGACCGACGTCATCACGTCCGACCCGGTGCTCAAGAGCGGCTTCCTGCCGTCGGTGCTGGCGTCGGGCGGACTGGACGGCAAGAACTACGGCGTGCCGATGCGTGGCATGCAGCCCGTGATCCTCTTCTACAACAAGACGGTCTTCCAGGAGCACCAGCTCCAGCCGCCCACCACCTGGGACCAGCTGCTGGACATCAACACCAAGCTGAAGAAGGCGAACATCACCCCGTTCGCGCTGGGCGGAGCGGACATCTGGCCCGAGCTGATGTGGCTGGAGTACCTGGTCGACCGGATCGGCGGCCCCCAGGTCTTCGAGAAGATCAAGAACGGTGACGCCTCCGCCTGGGGTGACCCGGCCGTCCTCAAGGCCGCCCAGACGGTCAAGCAGCTGATCGACGACGGCGCCTTCGGCAAGGGCTACAGCTCGGTGGGTTACGGCAACGGCGGCGCTCCCGCGGTCTTCGCCAAGGGCAAGGCGGCGATGCATCTGATGGGTTCGTGGGAGTACTCCACGCAGCTCGGCAAGTTCCCCGCCTTCGCCAAGAACAACCTGGGCTGGTGCGCCTTCCCGCAGATCGACGGCGGCGCCGGCGACATCCGCAACGTGGTCGGCAACCCGACCAACTACTGGTCGGTGAACGCCCACACCTCCAACAAGGACGCGGCGATCGCCTTCCTGCGGGACTCCGCCTCCCTGGCGTACACCAAGGAACTCATAGCCAACGGTGACGTCCCGGCCACCTCGAACGCGGCGACCCTCCTGGACGCCTCGCCGAACCCGGAGTTCGCCAAGTTCCAGTACCAGATGGTGCAGCAGGCCCCGGCGTTCACGCTGAGCTGGGACCAGGCGGTCGACCCGAACGTGGCGACTCCGATGCTCACCGAGGTCAACAAGCTGTTCGTGGGCAAGTCCTCGCCGGCGCAGTTCGTGTCGGCGCTCGAGGGGCTGAAGTGAGCGTGCCGCAGGTCAAGGACGGCCCGCGGAACGACGCGGGCCGTCCCCGCTCCACCAGGCGCAACAGGGCCGGCCGGCCGAGCGCGGCACTAGCCCTTCCCGGCGTCCTGTTCTTCGCGTTCTTCGCCATCGTCCCGATGCTCCTGGCCTTCTACCTGTCGTTCACCAAGTGGAACGGCCTGGGTGACCCGAAGCCGACCGGTCTGGACAACTGGCGCAAGCTGCTGAGCGACGACCGGCTGACCCAGTCGCTGACGGTCACCGTCGGACTGACCGTGGTGAGCTGGGCGTTCCAGACGGTGATCTCGCTTCTGCTGGGCGTGTGGGCGGCGGGCAGACAGCGCAACCGCGCGGTGCTCTCTGCGATCTTCTTCGTGCCGTTCCTGCTGTCGTCGACGGCGATCTCCCTGCTCTTCTACGCGCTGCTCGACCCGAACTTCGGCATCATCCACAAGGACACCCTCGGCACGACCAGCGGCGCGTTCCTCGCGATCGTGTTCGTCGGCGGCTGGCAGTTCATCCCCTTCCACACCCTGATCTACCAGGGCGGGGCACGGCAGATCCCCGAGGTGCTCTACCAGGCCGCGTCGATCGACGGGGCCGGACGCCTGCGGCAGTTCTTCTCGATCACGCTGCCGCAGCTGCGCAACACGGCGACGACGTCCGGCGTGCTGATGGTCGTCGGTTCGCTCACATACTTCGAGACGGTCCTCATCCTCACCCAGGGCGGTCCGGGCACCGACACGGCGATCCTGCCGTACCTGATGTACGAGGCCGGCTTCAAGAGCTACGACTTCGGCTACGCGAGCGCCGTCGCCTCCTTCCTGGTGCTCGCCGCGACCGCGTTGTCCCTGCTGATGGTGAGACTGTCCGGCTTCGGCGCGATGCGCAGCACCAGGGAAGGGATGTGACGACATGTCACACGACACATTGCCCCGTCCCGTGAAGGCGGACTCCGCCCCGGCCGCCGAGCGGCCCGTGCGCCGCCGCGGGCGCTGGTCCAGGCGCGCCAACCCGCTCGCTGGCGCCGGGACGCTGATCTGGCTGGCCGTCGTGATCATCCCGATCTACGCGATGATCTCGGCCTCGCTCACCCACCAGGACGAGGCACTGGGCCACAGCGCCCTGAAGCCGCCGTCCCATCCGACCCTGGACAACTACGACACCGTCCTGCACAACGGCTTCGGCCATCTGCTGTGGAACACGGTGCTGGCGGCGGCCGGGGTCGTCCTGATCGTCCTGGTGCTGTGCGTCCCGCTGTCCTACGTGGCCGTGCGGACCCGCAGTGTCTGGTCGGGGGCCGCGTTCCGGCTGTTCCTGCTGGGCGTGGCGATCCCGGCGCAGGCCGTCGTGGTGCCCCTCTACCTGATGATCGCCAAGCTGAACCTCTACGACAGCCTGCTCGCGATCGTCCTGCCGACGGCCGCGTTCGCCATGCCGGTGTCGGTGCTGATCCTCACCGGCACGCTGCGGGACATCTCGGAGGAGATGTACGAGGCGATGGCGCTGGACGGCGCGTCCACCACCCGGATGCTGTTCCAGCTCGTCATCCCGATGGCCAAGGGCGGGATCAGCACCGTCGTCATCTACGCGGCGCTACAGGCGTGGAACGGCTTCCTCTTCCCGCTGATCTTCACCCAGTCCGACGGGCCCCGGGTGCTGACCCTCGGCCTGTTCGACTACGTGAGCGAGTTCGGCGTGAACATTCCCGCGATCCTCGCCTCCGTCGTCCTCTCCGGTGCCCCGATCTTCATCGTGTACCTGGTCGCCCGCCGCGCGCTGGTCGGCGGCCTCATGGGTGTGGGCGGCAAGTGAACGTGTACGACCAGGGGCGGTCGGCGAACCCCCCTTTCCCCGACAGGAGTTCCATGACCACCGCTCCCTGGCGCGACCCCGCCCTGCCCGCCGCGACCCGCGTCGACGACCTGCTCTCCAGGATGACCCTGGAGGAGAAGACCGCCCAGCTGTACGGCGTGTGGGTGGGAGCCGCCACGGACGGCGGCGGAGTCGCCCCGCTCCAGAGCGAGATGTCCTCCGCGTACGACTGGGACGAGCTGATCACCGCCGGTCTCGGCCAGCTGACCCGCTCCTTCGGCACCGCCCCCGTGGACCCGGCGCTGGGCGCGCAGGCCCTGGCCCGCGCCCAGCGCCGGATCGTCGAAGCGGGCCGCTTCGGCATCCCCGCGGTCGCCCATGAGGAGTGCCTGGCGGGCTTCACGGCCTGGCAGGCGACGGCCTACCCGGTCCCGCTGTCCTGGGGCGCCACCTTCGACCCGGCGCTGGTGGAGGAGCTGGGCCGGCGCATCGGCGACGACCTGCGCTCGGTCGGCGTCCACCAGGGCCTCGCCCCGGTCCTGGACGTGGTCCGCGATCTGCGCTGGGGCCGGGTGGAGGAGACGATCGGCGAGGACCCGTACCTGGTCGGCACCGTCGCCACCGCCTATGTGCGGGGCCTGGAGTCGGCCGGGATCGTGGCCACGCTCAAGCACTTCGCCGGGTACGCCGCCTCGGCCGGTGCCCGGAACCTGGCGCCGGTGCGGGCGGGAGTGCGCGAGCTCTCCGACATCACGCTGCCGCCGTTCGAGATGGCTCTGCGCGAGGGCGGCGCGCGTTCGGTGATGGCCGCCTACAACGACACGGACGGCGTCCCGGCGTCGGCCGACCCGCACCTGCTGACCGAGCTGCTGCGCGACGAGTGGGGTTTCACCGGCACGGTCGTCTCGGACTACTTCGGTGTCGGCTTCCTCCAGACCCTGCACCGGGTGGCGGGCAGCGAGGCCGAGGCGGCGCACAAGGCGCTGGAGGCGGGCATCGACGTCGAGCTGCCCACGCTCAAGTGCTACGGCGAGCCGCTGGTCGCCGCCGTCCGCGCGGGCACCGTCCCCGAGTCGCTGATCGACCGGGCGGCCCGCCGGGTGCTGCTCCAGAAGTGCGAGCTCGGCCTGCTGGACGAGGACTGGCGGCCGGAGACCGGCCGCCCCGTCGACCTGGACTCCGCGGGCAACCGGGCGCTCGCCCGCAGGCTCGCCGAGGAGTCGGTGATCCTGCTGGACCACGCGGACGGCGTGCTCCCGCTGGCCCCGGACACCAGGATCGCGGTGGTCGGTCCGCGCGCGGCGGACTCCCTGGCGATGCTCGGCTGCTACTCGTTCCCGTCACACGTGCTCACGCACCACCCCGAGGTGCCGACCGGCGTGGACATACCGACCGTGCTCGACTCGCTGCGCGCCGAACTGCCGGACGCCAAGGTGACGTTCGCGCAGGGCTGCGGGGTCTCCGAACCGGA
The DNA here is from genome assembly GCF_040607495.1 of Streptomyces sp. NPDC005281. Lineage (NCBI taxonomy): Bacteria > Bacillati > Actinomycetota > Actinomycetes > Kitasatosporales > Streptomycetaceae > Streptomyces > Streptomyces sp. NPDC005281. Next base: position 23,623 of record NZ_JBEXGX010000028.1, read on the forward strand.
CCGGTCCGGTTTCGAGGAGGCGGTGGCACGGGCCGCCGAGGCCGACGTGTGCGTGGCGGTGCTCGGCGACCGTGCCGGGCTGTTCGGGCAGGGCACCTCAGGCGAGGGCTGCGACGTGGCCGACCTCGGCCTGCCGGGTGTGCAGGGTGAGTTGCTGGACGCGCTGGTCGCCACGGGCGTCCCGGTGGTCCTGGTACTGCTCACCGGTCGCCCCTACGCGCTGGGCCGCTGGCAGAACCGTCTCGGCGGCGTGGTCCAGGCGTTCTTCCCGGGCGAGGAGGGCGGCCCCGCGGTGGCGGGCGTGCTGTCCGGCCGGGTCGGGCCGTCGGGCAGGCTTCCGGTGAGCGTGCCGCGCGACCCGGGCGGCCAGCCGTGGACCTACCTCCAGCCGCCGCTGGGCCTGGCGGGCGAGGTCAGCAACCTGGACCCGACGCCGCTGTACCCGTTCGGCCACGGCCTCTCGTACACGTCGTTCGACTGGGAGCCGGTCGAGGTGCCCGAGACCGAGATCGGCACCGACGGTTCGTACGACGTGTCGGTGACCGTCCGCAACACCGGCGAGCGCGCGGGCGCCGAGGTCGTCCAGCTGTACCTGCACGACCCGGTGGCCTCGGTGACCCGCCCGGACGTACGGCTGATCGGCTACCGGCGCCTGGACCTGGCTCCGGGCGAGGCCCGCCGGGTGACCTTCCGCTTCCACGCGGACCTCTCGGCGTTCACCGACCGCGCCGGCACCCGGATCGTCGAACCGGGCGCCCTGGAGCTGCGGCTCGCCGCCTCCAGCGCGGACGTACGCCACACGGCCCGGCTGAAGCTGACGGGTCCGGTACGGCGGCTCGGCACGGACCGGCGCATGCGCTGCGAGACGGAGATCGAGCAGGTGTCCTGATCCGGAGGGGTGGGCCCGGCCCCCGGTGGTGCCCCGGACCCTGTGCATCCAGCACGGGACCCGAGCCACCGGGGCCACCCGGGACACCACGTCGGCGGGGCCACCGGGCCACCGCATCACCGGGCCACCGGGCCACCGGGCCACCGGGCCACCGGGAGGAAACCCCGGCCGCCGCCGTCAGTCCACCGACTCGAAGCGCCACCTGTGCACCGGACGGGACACCAACTCCCCGTCGGGTTCGCTCAGTTCGGGCAGCTCCGCGTCGTACTCCGCGTCCCACCAGGTGATGACGAGCACCCGGTCCTGGGGGGCCCGCAGGATCTCCCGCCGCACCGGGTCCCCGGGGACCTCCTGCCCCCGCACCCAGGCCAGCAGGTCGTCGCCCCGGCCGGGGACGGCCCGTGCCTCCCACATCAGCGCGACGGTCACGGGTACAGGTTCTCCTTCGCGACCTCGTGCACGTGATCGTGCGAGTGCGCGTGCGTCCGCCCGCGCCCCGGCACGTGCGGGTCCGTCACCGGCAGCGAGGAGTCCGCCGACAGGTCCCAGTCGGAGGCGGCCCGGTTGCGGGCGACCATCTCGGCGCCCAGCGCGGCGACCATCGCGCCGTTGTCCGTGCACAGCTTGGGGCGCGGCACCCGCAGCCGGATACCGGCGGCCTCGCAGCGCTCCTGGGCGAGCACCCGCAGCCGCGAGTTCGCGGCCACGCCACCGCCGATCATGAGGTGGTCGACGCCCTCGTCCTTGCACGCGCGGACGGCCTTGCGGGTGAGCACGTCCACCACGGCCTCCTGGAAGGACGCGGCCACATCGCGCACCGGCACCTCCTCCCCCGCCGCCCGCTTGGCCTCGATCCAGCGGGCCACGGCGGTCTTCAGACCGGAGAAGGAGAAGTCGTAGGCCGGATCGCGCGGCCCGGTGAGACCGCGCGGGAAGGAGATGGCCTTCGGGTCGCCCTCCTTGGCGTAGCGGTCGATGACCGGGCCGCCCGGGAAGCCGAGGTTCAGCACGCGCGCGATCTTGTCGAAGGCCTCGCCGGCCGCGTCGTCGATGGTCGCGCCCAACGGCCTTACGTCGGAGGTGATGTCGGTGGACAGCAGCAGCGAGGAGTGGCCGCCGGACACCAGCAGGGCCATGGTCGGCTCCGGCAGCGCGCCGTGCTCCAGCTGGTCCACGCAGATGTGGGAGGCGAGGTGGTTGACGCCGTACAGCGGCTTGCCCAGCGCGTACGCGTACGCCTTCGCGGCCGAGACCCCGACGAGCAGCGCCCCGGCTAGCCCGGGCCCGGCGGTGACCGCGATGCCGTCCAGGTCCCTGGCCGACACCCCCGCCTCCTTCAGCGCCCGCTCGATGGTCGGAACCATGGCCTCCAGGTGCGCCCGGGACGCGACCTCGGGAACGACCCCGCCGAAGCGCGCGTGCTCGTCGACGCTCGACGCGATGGCGTCGGCGAGCAGGGTGGTGCCGCGGACGATGCCGACGCCGGTCTCGTCGCAGGAGGTCTCGATGCCGAGGACGAGCGGTTCGTCAGCCATGGGTCTCTGTTCCTTGTACGGAGGTCGACGGGTCGTGCAGGCGCATCACGAGGGCGTCCACGTTCCCCGGCTGGTAGTAGCCGCGGCGGAAGCCGATGGCCTCGAAGCCGAAGCGCTCGTAGAGCTTCTGCGCGCGCACGTTGTCCACGCGGCACTCGAGCATCACCTCGGCGCAGTCGAATTCGCTCGCGGCCCGCAGCAGTTCGGTGAGCAGCCGGCCCCCGAGGCCGGTGCCCCACTGGTCCTGCCGCACGGCGATCGTCTGCACGTCACCCAGGTCTCCCGAGGCGGCGAGCCCGGCGTAGCCGACGAGCACCTCGCCCTCGCAGGCGACCAGATAGCGCCGGGTAGCCTCCGGCCCGCGGGAGTGGGCCAGCTCGGACCAGAACATGCCCCGGGACCAGGCGTCCACGGGGAAGAGTTCCTTCTCGAGCTCCAGTACGGGATCGATGTCCCACCAGCGCATCTCGCGCAGCATGAGGGTCACTTGGGGGTGACCACCTTGTAGTTCTTGGGCACCTGGGCGTCCGGGCGGCGCAGATACAGCGGCCGGGGCGGCTCCGGTTCCTCGCCGGCGGCCAGCCTCTCGGCGGCCAGGGAGGCGAGGGCCGCGGCCGACACGTACTCCGGCGCGCGGGGGTCCCTGAAGGTGTCGGGGTACAGGAGGGCGCCCGCGCCGACGGCGGGCAGCGCGGCGATCGCCTCGTCGATCTCGGCGGGGCGGTCCACGGCGGGCTCCGACAGCCGCGTACGGCGGTCGGCGTAGCGGGCCCAGTAGACCTCCTTGCGCCGGGCGTCCGTGGCGACGACGAACGGGCCGTCGAAGGCGGTGTCGTCGGCCGCGTAGGCGAGCCCGTCGAGGGTGCACACGCCGTGCACGGGCACGCCGAGGGCGAGCCCGAAGGTGTCGGCGGTCATGAGGCCGACGCGCAGCCCCGTGTACGGGCCGGGGCCTACGCCCACGACGATGCCGGTGACGGCGTCCAGCCTGAGGCCTGCCTCGGTGAGCACCCGGTCGACGGCCGGCAGCAGCAGCTCTCCGTGCCGGCGCGCGTCCACCTGGCTCGACGAAGCGATGACGGACGTGCCGTCGTGCAGGGCGACGGTCACAGCGGGGGTGGCGGTATCCAGAGCGAGCAAGAGCACGCAAACAGCGTACGGCGCCTGAGCCCGACGCAAGGCCGCCCGGGACTCCCGTCCCTCGGCTGCTACCGTCACAGCAAGTACGTACGAAGGTCGAGAGGTGGGCACACAAGGTGGCTAAGGGCAGCTCGGGAATCGTGGCCGGGCTCACCGTGGCAGCGCTCGTAGCGGTCGGCTTCCTCGCCTTCCAGGCATCCGCGAACGTTCCGAACGCCCTGGGCGAGCCGAGCCGGACCGTGACGGCCAAGTCCTCCGCCCCCAAGACCCCCCGGGCCAAGAAGGACCCCGCCGCGCTGCCGGCCCCGTCCGGCGCCGGTGTGCGGGTCGTCTACTCGCTCGGCGCCGACCGGGTGTGGCTCGTCGGCGCGGGGAACAAGGTGCGGCGCACGTTCCAGGTCACGCCGGGCACCGTCGAACCGGCCGCTGGCACCTACGCCGTCACGTCGCGGACGGGCGCCTCCCCCGGGTCCGACGGGACACAGATCGAGCACATCGTGCGGTTCGCCCTGGTCAACAATGTCGCCATCGGCTTCAGCGCCGCGGTGAACGGCTCCACGGACGCGCCGGACCCCGAGAAGAAGCTCGGCGGCATCCGCTCCGCCCGCGCCGACGGCGACGCGATGTGGGGCTTCGCGACCGTGGGTGCCAAGGTCGTCGTCGTCAAGTAACCGCGAAAGCGGCATCCGGCGTCCTGGCGTTCCGGCCTCGCGCCGATCCGCCGCGGCACCCCGCCCCACCCGGCGGTGGAAGGCCACGCTTCGGTGTCAGGCGGCCCTGCGGGGGCGCTCCGCGGTGCCGGGTTCGCTCAGGGGCGCGAGTGGCGGCCTGGACACCGCCTCCGCCGCGGCGCACGCCGCCAGCAGATCCCGCATCGACACCCCGGCCGTCGCGCGCGGCGCGGCAGGCACGTCATGTTCTGAAGCCGGCACTTCAGCCGACTCTGCTGCCGACATGGACGCCTCCTCGGGCTTCGGGGGCAGACGTGGTTAGGTAGACCTAACCACGTACCGATGTCCATGTGACCACGGCCGGGACGCCGAACGCAATATTTTGCCGACGTCCTGTCGGAATCGTTGGCCGAATGTACGAGCGACGACGCCCGCGATGCACGAGCGAGGGCGCCCGCGCCGCTCAGGCCGCGAGCACCGTCAGATCGGCGGCGGCCCAGCGCCGCCCGAGTCCCGTGACCGTCACGTGCCGCACCTCGTCGGTGGTGTCACCGACCGCCCGGTGGATGACCACGTTCAGCCGGTCGTCGGTCAGCTCCTCGACCTTGCCCTCGCCCCATTCCACGACGATCACGGAGTCGGACAGGGAGACGTCGAGATCGAGGTCCTCCATCTCGTCGAGCCCGCCGCCGAGGCGGTACGCGTCCACGTGCACGAGCGGCGGACCGTCGCCGAGCGAGGGGTGTACGCGGGCGATGACGAAGGTGGGCGAGGTGACCGCGCCGCGGACGCCGAGCCCCTCACCGAGTCCGCGGGTCAGCGTGGTCTTGCCCGCGCCGAGCTCGCCGTTCAGCATCACGAGATCGCCCGCGCGCAGCAGCTTGGCCAGGCGCAGGCCCAACTCCCGCATCTGCTCGGGCGAGTTGACGGTGAGCCGGGCGGCGACGCCGTCCGGAGCCGAGGCGCGCGATGTCGAGATGTCTTCCATCGTCACTCACTTAGCGTAGTACACGTGCCACATCCCGTGAGGGAGGGTCCGGGCTGGACCGCAGCCGAGGGCTGGAAGCCGGCTCCGTCAGGAGGAGGCGGAGTCGCAGCCACCCACGGTAGCGGTGATCGGCACCGCTCCCGTGCGGGCGAGAAGGTCGGCGAGGCGGTCTATGACGACCTCGGGATGTTCCAGCATCACCAGATGTCCCGCGTCGGGGACGAGGACCAGTTCCGCATCCGGCAGCAGGTCGGCGATGGCCTCGCTGTGCTCGCTCGGCGTCACCAGGTCCTTGACCCCGGCGAGGACGAGGACGGGCAGGTCGGCGAAACGGGCCAGCGCGGCGGTCTTGTCGTGCTCGGTGAACGCCGGGTAGAACTCGGCGACCACGTCGATCGGCGTGCCCTCGATCATCCGCTCGGCGAACCGCACGACGGCCGGATCGACGTCCCGGCTCGCGAACGAGTACCGCTTGATGACCCCGGCGAACAGATCGGCCGTGACCCGCCGTCCCTTCTCCACCAGGGCCGCCTGCTGCCCGAGCGCCTTGAGCACACCGGGGAGCACGCGCCGCACGGCGGCGACGCCCGCGACGGGCAGCCCGAAGTTGACCTCTCCGAGCCTCCCCGAGGACGTACCGACCAGGGCGACGCCGACGACCCGGTCGCGGATCAGCTCGGGGAACTGCTCGGCGAGCGCCATGACGGTCATACCGCCCATGGAGTGCCCGACGAGCACGATCGGGCCCTCGGGCACCGCCGCCTCTATGACGGCGAGCAGGTCGCGGCCGAGCTGGTCGATGGTGACCGGCTTGCGGTCCTCCAGCTGGGCCGCACCCCGCCCGGACCGCCCGTGGCTGCGCTGGTCCCAGTGGACCGTGCGCACGACACCGCGCAGCGCGGCGCGCTGGAAGTGCCACGAGTCCTGGTTGAGGCAGTAGCCGTGGCTGAAGACGACCGTGACGGGGGCGGGGGCCTTGCGGCCGAAGAGCCGGAGCCGACGCGGGGCGAGCGAGGACTCAGGACCGGTCTCGTCGACCTCGTAGTAGAGCTCGGTGCCGTCGTCCGAGTACGCCTTGCCCGGCGTGCCGCGCAGCGCGCCGTACGGGCCGGTCGAGTCGAGGGCCAGGCGCGCCTTGCTGCGCATGCCGCGTCCGACCGTGAGCCGCTCGATCGCGACCCCGGCCGCGGCGCCCGCCGCGATCACGCCTATCGCGGCCCCGGCGACGCCGGCCTTGCGCCAGTTCCCGGCGGAGGAGGCGGCGGCCGAGGCCGCGCTCACGACGGCCTCCGCACTGGTCTCGCTCACGTCCCGCTCCTCTTCGCTCCGGCTCTCGGCTGTCCGCTGTCGGTTGTCGGCTCTGGGCTGTGCGCGCTCCGGCGCGGCTTCCGCCCGCCGTGTGCCGCCCGGCGCCGTTCGCTCGCCGGTCCCGCGCGCCTGTTCGGCTAAGGGGTGTTACCCGCCTTGTTCCTCTTTCACCTTCACGTAGACGCGCGGAACGCGGGTTCCGATGCGTGTCACGATCTCGTACGCGATCGTCCCCGCCGCGCGCGCCCAGTCCTCGGCGGTGGGCTCGCCGCCGTCGCCCGGCCCGAACAGGACCGCGCGGGCGCCGGGCTCCGGCTCGTCGCCGCCGAGGTCGACGACGAACTGGTCCATGGCGACCCGGCCCGCGACGGTACGCCACTTGCCGCCGACCAGGACCGGGCCGGTGCCCGAGGCGTGCCGCGGGACGCCGTCCGCGTAGCCGACGGGGACGAGACCGAGGGTGGTCTCGCCCGGGGTGACGTAGTGATGGCCGTAGCTCACACCGTGCCCGGCCGGCACGTGCTTGACCAGCGCGAGCGAGGCGCTGAGCGTCATCACGGGGCGCAGTCCGAAGTCGGCGGGGGTGCCGACCTCGGGGCTCGGCGAGATCCCGTAGACCGCGATCCCGGTCCTTACGAGGTCGAAGTGGCTCTCGGGGAGGGTCAGGGTCGCGGGCGAGTTGGCGATGTGCCGCACCTCGGGGCGCACCCCCTGCGCCTCGGCGTACGACACCATCTCGCGGAAGAGCGCGAGCTGGGCCTGGATCGAGGGGTGGCCGGGCTCGTCGGCACAGGCGAAGTGGGACCAGAGTCCGGTGACGGTGATCAGCCCGCGCGCCTCGGCGGCCAGGGCCTCGGCGACGAGCTCAGGCCAGTCGGCGGGCTGGCAGCCGGCGCGCCCGAGGCCGGTGTCGGCCTTGAGCTGCACCCTGGCGCGCACTCCGACGGTCCCGGCGGCCGCCACGGCCTCCCTGAGCGCCCACGTCCCGCTGACCGACACGTCGATATCGGCCTCGATGGCCTCGGCCCAGGGACCGCCCGGGGTCCAGAGCCAGCACATGACGCGTCCCGGCAGTCCGGCCGCCCGCAGGGCGAGCGCCTCCTCCGGGGTGGCCGTGCCGAGCCAGGTGGCGCCCGCCTCGCGCGCGGCGCGGGCGCACTCGACCGCGCCGTGGCCGTACGCGTCGGACTTGACCACGGCCATCAGGGCCGCGGTCGGCGCGTGGGCACGCAGGGCCCGTACGTTGGCTCGCAGGGCGGCCAGATCGATCTCGGCGCGGGCGCGCAGGGGCGCCGTCCGCGGGTGTGCTGTCTCTGTCATCGCGCCCCAGTCTCTCAGAGGCGCACGGCGGCCTTCCGGCACCGGTCCCCGGGACGGACCCGGGGGCCGGCCCGGGGACCTGGGCGGACGCTCGCGCACCTAGCTAGTGCCGCGGCAGGCAACGTTTGCCCGTCAAGGAGCGGCGCCCGGTGCGTGCTCTCGGTGCGCCGGCCGGAAGCCCTCGTACTGGATGTACTTGAGCTTTCGGCCGGTGCGGCGAGAGTGCGTGCCGGGAGTCGCGACGGGGCGAACGTCGCCTGTCGCGGCACTAGCCCCGGGGCCGTCGGCCCCACACATAGACGTGGTCGCCCTTCCTGAGCACCTTCCAGAGCCCGCGGGCGTCGGCGAGCCGCAGATTCACGCAGCCCATCGAGCCGCCGACCGTGCGGATGCTGCCGCGCACGGCGTGGAAGGCCTGCCCGCCGCTGAAGAACTGGGCGTACGGCATGGGGCTGTTGTAGAGGGTCGACCAGTGGTGAAGGTGTCTCCAGAAGATCCGGAACCAGCCGGTGCGGGTGGGGTGCCGGACCCCGCCGCTGCGCATCGGCACCGGGCCGAACAGGATCCGGCCCCGCTGCTGCACCCAGGTGCGCTTGTGGGTGAGGTCGACGCAGGCGATCCGGTACGAGCGTTCCGGGCAGCCGCGGAGGGTGCGTGGGGCGCCACCGGCCGAGAGTGACCGCATGCGGGCCCAGGTCGTGGCTCCGGCGGTCCCGGTGGCGGGCTCGACGCCGTGCTTGCGCTGGAAGGCGCGGACGGCCCGGCAGTCGGCCGCCGACTGCTTCCCGTCCGCCCTCAGCTTCAGCCACCGCTCGGCCTGCCGCTGATACGGGCCCCCACGCCCGTCGCACACCACCCCGGACCGGTCACCCCGAACGCCACCCGAAGCAGCCGGCCCGGACGCACCCGCCCCGGACGCTCCGAACTCGACCGGCCCGGACCCGACCGGCCTGGAACCGATCGGCCTGGACCGGCCCGGCGTCGACCCGTGCGGCGACCCAACAGGCCCGGACCCGTTCGACCCGGACCCGGCCGGCATCGACCCGGCCGGCCCGGACCCGACGGGCGCGGCTGTCTCCGGCGTGAACGCGACCGGCGCGTCCATGCCCCCCGGCGCGTCGCCCCGCAGGCCCCGCCCCGCGGCGGGCATGCCCAAGGGCGTCGAGGCCGCCGGCAGTATCCGGCCGCCCGGGATGTCACCCGGCCAGGACGGACGGAGTCCTCTCGCCGCACCGGGCCACGGTTCGACGGCCCGCCCGGAGGCGGGCGGCAGCGGAACGGCCGCGGCCGCCACCGTCCCGACGGGCACGGCCGTCACCGCCGCCAGCAGCACCGCGATCCCCCGGCAAGCCCTTCGTCTGCTCATCACGCGAACAGACATACGCAACATCACACGTCCCCTGCCCGCGCCGCGCGCAAGGGGTCCCCCGATGTGTGCAACCCTCCGTCACCCGCTTCGCGGCCGGTCGGGCACCGGCGGCCCCGTCCCTCGACCCGGAACCCGAGACCCGGCACAGCCCGATCCGACCGGGTCCTGGTCCGGGCCGGGCTCGGCCGGACCGAGCCGGGCTGGACCGAGCCGAGCCGGACCGACCCAGATCGGGCCGACCCAGGCCGAGCAGCGCCCAGCCGCGTGACGTGGCGTGACGTGGGGTCAGTCGAGGGTGTCCCGCCAGGCGGCTGGGACCGCTTCGGCCACGTCGTGGGCGCCCGCGGGGGCGCCGTCGGCCGCGAAGCGGCCCGCGAGGCCGTGCAGGTACGCGGCGACGCTGCCCGCGTCGAGCGCGGAGAGTCCCGCCGCGAGCAGCGACCCCGCCAGCCCCGACAGAACGTCCCCGCTCCCGGCGGTCGCGAGCCAAGCCGTCCCGGTGGCGTTCACCCGCACGGCGCCGCCCGTGGGACCGGCGACCAGCGTCGTCGCGCCCTTGAGGAGGACCGTCGCGCCGTACAGCCCCGCCAGTTCCCGCACGGCGGCCAGCCGGGCCGCCTCGACCGCCTCCCGGGCGACCCCGAGCAGCGCGGCGGCCTCCCCCGCGTGCGGGGTCAGCAGCGTCGGCGCGCTGCGGGCCCGTACGGCCCCGCGGTCGGCGAGCCGCAGCCCGTCCGCGTCCACCAGCACCGGCACGTCCGCGGCCAGCACCTCCGCGACCGCCGAGGCGTCGTCCCCGGCACCGGGGCCCACCACCCACGCCTGGACCCGGCCCGCCTTCGCCGGACCTGTGTCGGAGACCAGCGTCTCCGGGAACCGAGCGATGACGGCGTCCGCCGCGGCCCCGACGTACCGCACCGCCCCGGCCCCGCCGCGCAGCGCCCCGGCCACGGCCAGCACGGCGGCCCCGGGGTAGCGGGCGGACCCGGCGGCGATCCCGACGACACCGCGCCGGTACTTGTCGCTCGCCGCGCCAGGAAGGGGCAGCCGGGCCGCGACATCGCTGTGCTGGAGCGCCTCCAGATCGGCCGGGTCCGGCAGGTCGAGGCCGATGTCGACGAGGCGTACGGAACCGGCGTACCCGCGCGCCGGGTCGACGAGCAGCCCCGGCTTGTGGGTGCCGAAGGTGACGGTGAGATCGGCGCGCACGGCCGGGCCGAGCACCTCACCGGTGTCCGCCTCGACCCCGCTCGGGAGGTCGACGGCGACGACGGCGGCACGGGAGGCGTCCGCGAGGGCGGCGAGGCGCGCGGCCTCGGGCCGCAGGCCGCCCTTGCCGCCGATCCCGACGATGCCGTCGACCACGAGGTCGGCCCGCCGCAGGAGCGGTTCGGCGGCTGCGGGCGCGGCCGAGGTGCCGCCGGCGCGCAGCAGCGCCGCCAGGCCCCCCGGGTGGGTCCTGCCGGGGGCGAGCAGCACCGCGGTGACGCCGGCCCCGCGCCGGGCGAGGCGCGCCCCGGCGTACAGGGCGTCGCCGCCGTTGTCCCCGCTGCCCACCAGCAGCACCACCCGGCGGCCGTACACCCGGCCCAGCAGGTCGGCGCAGGCGGCGGCGAGTCCGGCGGCCGCCCGCTGCATCAACGCCCCCTCGGGGAGCCGTGCCATCAGCTCCCGTTCGGCGGCTCTCACGGTCTCCACGCAGTACGCAGTACGCATGACGCCGAGTCTCCCGCACCGGCCCGCCCGGTGCGCGCTCCCGGCCGGGGGGGACCCGTGAACCCGGTCCGTAGCCCCCGCACCGGGCGGACCCGTGAACCCGCTCCGGAGCCCGCACGCCAGATGGGCCGGGCGCCGTGGACCCCTGTCCGATGCGGGCCCGCACGGCTCCCGTACCGCTCCGCCCGGAGAGGTCGGCCAGGGCTAGCCCTCCGCCACCACCACCGCCGAGGCCACCCCGGCGTCGTGACTGAGCGACACGTGCCAGGAGCAGACGCCCAGTTCGGCCGCCCGGGCCGCCACCGTTCCCTTCACGCGCAGCCGGGGCTGCCCGCTGTCCTCCACGTAGACCTCGGCGTCCGTCCAGTACAGGCCCGCCGGCGCGCCCAGCGCCTTGGCCAGCGCCTCCTTCGCCGCGAAGCGGGCCGCGAGCGAGGCGACGCCCCGCCGTTCACCGCTGGGCAGCAGCAACTCGCTCTCCACGAAGAGACGTTGGGCCAGTCCGGGCGTCCGCTCAAGCGACGCCCGGAACCGGTCGATCTCGGCCACGTCGATACCGACCCCGATGATGCTCATGTCCGCACCCTAGGGCCTGTCGGGCCGGGCCCACCGCGGGGCCTCGCACGGCCGCGCCGCTCACTCCACCGTCACCGACTTCGCCAGGTTGCGCGGCTGGTCCACCTCGTTGCCCCGGGCCGTCGCCAGTTCGCAGGCGAACACCTGGAGCGGGACCGTCGACACGAGCGGCTGGAGCAGAGTGGGGGTGGCCGGGATGCGGATGAGGTGGTCGGCATACGGGACGACCGCCTCGTCGCCCTCCTCCGCGATGACGATCGTGCGGGCGCCCCTGGCCCGGATCTCCTGGATGTTGGAGACGATCTTGTCGTGCAGGACCGAGCGGCCGCGCGGCGACGGGGCCACGACCACGACGGGCATGTCCTCCTCGATCAGCGCGATCGGGCCGTGCTTGAGCTCCCCCGCGGCGAAGCCCTCGGCGTGCATGTACGCCAGCTCCTTGAGCTTCAGGGCGCCTTCCAGCGCGACCGGGTAGCCCACGTGCCGGCCGAGGAACAGCACGGTGTCCTTGCCTGCGAGGGAGCGCGCGAGCTCCCGTACGGGCTCCATGGTCTCCAGGACCCGCTCGACCTCGCGGGAGATGCGGGACAGCTCCCGGATGACGGCCTGGATCTCGTCGCCCCACTTGGTGCCGCGCACCTGGCCCAGGTACAGCGCCACCAGGTAGCAGGCCACGAGCTGGGTCAGGAACGCCTTGGTGGAGGCGACGGCGACCTCGGGGCCCGCGTGCGTGTACAGCACCGCGTCGGACTCGCGCGGGATCGTCGAGCCGTTGGTGTTGCAGATCGCCAGCACCCTGGCACCCTGCTCGCGGGCGTGCCGCAGGGCCATCAGCGTGTCCATGGTCTCGCCGGACTGCGAGATCGCGATGACGAGCGTCTGCCGGTCCAGGATCGGGTCCCGGTAGCGGAACTCGCTGGCCAGCTCCACCTCGCACGGGATGCGCGTCCAGTGCTCGATGGCGTACTTGGCGATCAGCCCGGCGTGGAAGGCGGTCCCGCAGGCGACGATGACGACCTTGTCGGCCTCGCGCAGCGCCCGTACCGGGATGCGCACCTCGTCGAGCGTCAGCGAACCGGCCGCGTCGATCCGTCCCAGCAGGGTGTCGGCGACCGCCTTGGGCTGCTCGGCGATCTCCTTGAGCATGAAGTAGTCGTAGCCGCCCTTCTCCGCCGCCGACGCGTCCCAGTCGACGTGGTACGAGCGGACCTCGGCGGGGCTGCCGTCGAACCCGGTGACGGTCACTCCGTCGCGGCGCAGTTCGACCACCTGGTCCTGCCCCAGCTCGATCGCCGACCGGGTGTGGGCGATGAACGCGGCGACGTCCGAGGCGAGGAAGGCCTCGCCCTCCCCGACACCGACCACCAGCGGCGAGTTCCGGCGGGCGCCGACGACCACGTCCGGTTCGTCGGCGTCCACCGCGACCAGGGTGAACGCGCCCTCCAGGCGTCGGCACACCAGCCGCATCGCCTCCGCCAGGTCCGTGCACGAGGAGTACTCCTCGGCGAGCAGATGGGCGACCACCTCGGTGTCCGTCTCGGAGGCCAGGTCGTGCCCCCGCTCGGCCAGTTCGGCGCGGAGCAGGGCGAAATTCTCGATGATGCCGTTGTGGACGACGGCGACCCGGCCCGCGTTGTCGAGGTGCGGATGGGCGTTGGCGTCCGTGGGGCCTCCGTGGGTGGCCCAGCGAGTGTGCCCGATGCCCGTCGTTCCGGCCGGCAGGGGCCTGCCGCCCAGCTCCTTCTCCAGGTTGACCAGTTTCCCGGCCTTCTTCGCGACGGCGAGTCCTCCGTCCGCGAGGACGGCGACACCCGCCGAGTCGTATCCCCGGTACTCGAGTCTCTTCAGTCCGGCCATCACTACGTCGAGCGCCGACTGCGACCCCACATAACCCACGATTCCGCACATGGCGGCAGCGTACGGTCCACCGCCGCCCCGAATCAGGCTCACCGTGCCCGATATCGGAGATTCCGGCCGCCTTCCGGAGGTGGCCGGACGCTCCGGGGACCCCGCCGGTGTCACCCGGCGTGACGCACCCCACCTCCCACCCCGTTCAAACTCCGTTAACAATGGACTGTGATCTCTCCGGTCTCCCCGTTGCCGCGGAGCGCCCACCGGTCCAAGCCGGAGGCGACTCCCTACGTCGACCTCACCCGTGCCGAGTGGAGCGCGCTGCGCGAAAAGACGCCGCTCCCGCTGAACGCCGAGGAGGTCGAGAAGCTGCGCGGTCTGGGCGATGTCATCGACCTCGACGAGGTGCGGGACATCTATCTGCCGCTGTCACGGCTGCTGAACCTGTACGTCGGCGCCACGGACGGGCTCAGAGGCGCTCTGAACACCTTCCTCGGCGAGAAGGGCTCGCAGTCGGGCACCCCGTTCGTCATAGGCGTCGCGGGTTCCGTGGCCGTCGGCAAGTCCACCGTGGCCCGCCTGCTCCAGGCCCTGCTCTCCCGCTGGCCCGAGCACCCGCGCGTCGAACTGGTCACCACGGACGGCTTCCTGCTCCCGACGAAGGAGCTGGAGGCCCGCGGCATGATGTCGCGGAAAGGTTTCCCCGAGTCGTACGACCGGCGGGCCCTGACCCGGTTCGTCGCGGACATCAAGGCGGGCAAGGACGAGGTCACGGCGCCCGTCTACTCGCATCTGATCTACGACATCGTCCCCGGCGAGCGGCTCACGGTCCGCCGCCCCGACATCCTCATCGTCGAGGGCCTGAACGTCCTCCAGCCCGCGCTGCCGGGCAAGGACGGGCGCACCCGGGTCGGCCTCGCGGACTACTTCGACTTCAGCGTGTACGTCGACGCCCGCCCCGAGGACATCGAGCGCTGGTACCTCAACCGCTTCCGCAAGCTGCGCGCGACGGCCTTCCAGAAGACCGACTCGTACTTCCGCAGGTACACCCAGGTCTCCGAGGAGGAGGCCCTGGACTACGCCCGTACGACCTGGCGCACCATCAACAGGCCGAACCTGCTGGAGAACGTGGCCCCCACCCGCGGCCGGGCGACCCTCGTCGTGCGCAAGGGCCCGGACCACAAGGTGCAGCGCCTGAGCCTGCGCAAGCTGTAGTCCCACGCATGCGTGAGGCCCGGCACCCCAGGGTGCCGGGCCTCACGCGTGCGTGACGAGCGTCCTAGCCGAGCGCCGACTTCACCACGTCGGCGAGGCGCGCGGCCACCGAGCGGGCGTGGTCGATGTCGGCGGCCTCGACCATGACGCGCACGAGCGGCTCGGTGCCGGAGGGACGCAGCAGCACCCGTCCGGTGGTGCCGAGTTCCTGCTCCGCGTCGGCCACCGCGGCGGCGAGCTCGGCGGAGGTGCCGACCCGCGAGCGGTCGACGTCGGGCACGTTGACGAGGACCTGCGGCAGCCGCTCCATGACCGAGGCGAGGTCCTGGAGCGTACGGCCGGTCTGGGCGACCCGGGCCGCGAGCAGCAGGCCGGTGAGCGTGCCGTCGCCGGTGGTGGCGTGGTCGAGGATGATGACGTGTCCGGACTGCTCGCCGCCCAGCGCGTAGCCGTGCCGCTTCATCTCTTCCAGGACGTAACGGTCCCCGACGCCCGTCCGGACGAAGGCGACGCCCTCGCGCTCCATGGCGAGCTTGAAGCCCAGATTGGACATGACCGTCGCGACAACGGTGTCGGAGCGCAGTGCGGAACGCTCCCGCATCGCCAGCGCGAGTACGGCCAGGATCTGGTCGCCGTCGATCTCCTCGCCCGTGTGGTCCACGGCGAGGCAGCGGTCGGCGTCGCCGTCGTGCGCGATGCCGAGGTCGGCGCCGTGCTCGACGACGGCGGCCTTCAGGAGCTCCAGGTGGGTGGAGCCGCAGCCGTCGTTGATGTTCAGCCCGTCGGGCTCCGCGCCGATCGTGACGATCTCGGCACCGGCCAGCGCGAAGGCCTCGGGGGAGACCCGGGCGGCGGCGCCGTGCGCCTCGTCGAGGACGACCTTCAGACCGTCGAGGCGGTTGGGGAGAACTCCGATGAGGTGGGCGACGTACTGGTCGAGGCCCTGGTCGTAGGAGTTCACCCGGCCGACGCCGGAGCCGGTCGGGCGGTCCCAGGGGGCGCCGGTGCGGTGCTCCTCGTAGACGCCCTCGATCCGGTCCTCGAGCTCGTCGGCGAGCTTGTGCCCGCCGCGGGCGAAGAACTTGATGCCGTTGTCCGGCATGGCGTTGTGGCTGGCGGAGAGCATCACGCCGAGGTCGGCGCCCAGCGCCCCGGTGAGATGGGCCACGGCCGGGGTGGGCAGCACGCCGACGCGCAGGACGTCCACACCGGCGCTGGCGAGGCCGGCGACCACGGCGGCCTCCAGGAACTCCCCGGACGCGCGCGGATCCCGCCCGACCACGGCCACGGGCCGGTGGCCTGCGAACGTGCCCGCTTCGGCGAGTACGTGCGCCGCTGCCACCGAGAGCCCGAGCGCGAGCTCGGCCGTCAGATCCGCGTTGGCGACACCACGCACGCCGTCCGTGCCGAAGAGTCGTCCCACTTGTCCTCCTGAGAAAGCTGCAAAGTACGGAAGTCCCCCGAGGATACGGAGTCATCCGATCACATGAGCCTTTGAGCACCTTGTGCCGTTATACGCCCAACCACTGTGATAAACGAACGCCCCGGCGGCACTGTTGGGTGCAGCCGGGGCGTTCGGAGCTACGCGTATGTACGCGCAGAAGCAAGCAGCGAAGATTAACGCTTGCTGTACTGCGGAGCCTTACGGGCCTTCTTGAGACCGGCCTTCTTGCGCTCGACCGCACGGTCGTCACGCTTGAGGTAACCGGCCTTCTTGAGGGCGCCGCGGTTGTTGTCCACGTCGGCCTCGTTCAGCGCGCGGGCCACGCCGAGGCGCAGGGCACCGGCCTGACCGGAGACGCCGCCACCCGAGATGCGGGCGATGACGTCGTAGCGGCCGTCGAGCTCGAGCACCTTGAAGGGCTCGTTGACTTCCTGCTGGTGGACCTTGTTCGGGAAGTAGTCCTCGAGCGTGCGCCCGTTGACCTTCCACTTGCCGGTGCCCGGGACGATCCGGACGCGGGCGATGGCGTTCTTGCGACGGCCCAGGCCGGCGGCCGGCTGCGGGTCGCCGAAGCGGCCCGCGAGCGACTCCGAGGTGTACTCGCCCTCGACGGGCACCTCGGACTCGGTGGTGTAGTTCTCGATGTCGACGAGCTCAGTCTCTTCGACCGGCTGCTCAACGGTGGTCTCGGCCACGATTCTCCTCAGATTTCTTTATGTCTTAGGGGGTGGCCGGAACTACTGCGCGACCTGGGTGATCTCGAACGGGACCGGCTGCTGCGCAGCGTGCGGGTGGTTCTCGCCCGCGTAGACCTTCAGCTTCGAGAGCACCTGACGGCCCAGGGTGTTCTTGGGAACCATGCCCCTGATGGCCTTCTCGACGGCCTTCTCGGGGTTCTTCGCCAGCAGCTCGTCGTAACGGACGGAGCGCAGACCACCCGGGTAACCGGAGTGGCGGTACGCCAGCTTCTGGGTCTTCTTGTTGCCGGAGAGGTGCACCTTGTCCGCGTTGATGATGATGACGAAGTCACCAGCGTCGACGTGGGGGGCGTAGATCGGCTTGTGCTTGCCCCGCAGGATGTTCGCTGCAGTGGTCGCCAGACGACCCAGGACGACATCCTGGGCGTCGATGACGTACCACTGGCGAGTGATGTCGCCGGGCTTGGGGCTGTACGTACGCACGGTCGTAGCCTTCGCTTCTTCAGTGAGTGGGTCCTGACATGGCCACCACGGACGATCACGACAGCCCTGACCGCACTGCGGTGACGCATACCGCGTGCAGGTCGCTGGTCATCGGCCCCGGTGGACCGGTGTAAGGGCCCCTCACGTGAGAATGAGCAAGCCAATACACATAACGAAATGCAAGCTTACCCGCGGTGCCCCGGAAGGGTCAAAACGCGAGCGCTCACACCCTCGCGGCCCGTCGCCCCCGTCGCTGAGCGACGAAGCCGACCGGTCCTGCGAGCGGCAGATGACGGTGGTGCCAAAGCGCCACCGATGCAGTCATTACACACAGGGTAAAGCAGTCCCGGAACGAACGCCGGGTCACCGCTTCCAGCCAGGGCCAGTCAGCGCCGGGCACCTGCGGCACCAGCGCCAGCCAGAACCAGGGCCCACGGGCCGCCGAACCCGGATACGGCAGCCCCGCGAGCAGCAGCGGCACCACGACGAGCAGATAGTGGTCGTAGGACGGCCGGGACACCAGGAACGCCGCCAGCATCAGCAGCACCGCGGTCTCCACCAGCCGCAACGGCCCCGGAACACCTCGCGACCAGCGGCGGTACGCGGCGAGGACCCCGCCACCCGCGGCGGCGAAGGCCAGCGGGACCGCGACCCACGACGGCACTCCGAGGCGCGGCAGCACGGCCACCGGAGAAGCCTCGTAGAGGCGTACGAAACCGTCGTGGCCGCGCAGCAGGAACGGCAGCGTCCGTGTGACGAACGCCGCAGGATCGGGCATCAGCAGCGCCGCTCCGCCGGACGCCAGGGCCGGCACCAGAATCACCGCCGCCAGCCCCCGCCACCGGCGCGCGAAGACGAAGAGGAGCGCCACCGGCGCGAGCAGCGGCTTCAGGGCGAGGGCGGCCCCGATGACGACACCCGCCCACACCCACCGCTCCCGCGCGGCCAGCAGCAGGGCGAGGGGCAGAGCCGCGGCGGCGGTCACGGTCCAGTTGCCGAGCGAGACCAGGTGACCGAAGGGCGCGAAGCCGAGCGCGAGCCCGGCAGGTCCGAGCACCGCGAGCCGGCTGCGCCGGGGGACCCCGTGGACCCGCAGCGCGCAGACCCAGCCCGCCACCAGCAGAGCGGTCACCGTCAGCGGGACCAGCACCCGCGGCACGCCGGGAGGGAGCAGCGTCTGCGGCACGGCCGCGAGCACCGCGCTCGGGAGATAGAGGAAATGGCGGTCGGCGTAGGGCGAACCGCCGTCCAGCCAGGTGCGCGCCGCCCGTACGACGATCGCGTTGTCCATCCCCCCGTCCGAGCTGCGCAGCGCGACGCCCACGGCATGCGCGCACAGCACCACGGCCGAGGCCGCCCACGCGTGCCAGGAGGCCCTACGCACCAACCACCCGGAGATGTCACTTTTGCCCTTGCGCATTCAGATCACGCTAGGGGCTCAAGTGCCCGGTGGAGCTGACCGGCACCCCCCAACCCCCGTCTAAGATGCGGCGCATGAGTTATGGGCAAGGTGGGCAGGGGCAGCCCCCGTGGGACCCCTGGAAGCCGGGGTCTCAGCAAACGCCTCAGTGGAACAACCAGCGCTCCAGCGGGAATCCCGACTGGGCGGCGATGGCGGAGGCTTCAGAGACGCGCAACAAGCGCCGCAAAGTGCTGTTCATCGTGGGCGGGGCCGTGGCCACCGTCGCGATCGGTGCTGCCGTGGCCATGGCCGTCGCCAACGCGAACGGGAGCAACGACTCCGCCGGCCAGCCGTCCAAACTGCCCGCCAGCGCGGACATACCCGGCGCCACGACACCGGCGCCGTCCTTCGAGCCGACCTCGGCTCCGCCGCCGCTGGATCCGAAGCAGTTCATAGCCAGCGCGCAGAAGGACACCGCGCCGCTGAGCCCGGACATCCTCTTCCCCGGTACGCAGCTCACCATGGGCAACCGCGTGTACCGCAAGGGTCCGACGGCCGACACGAAGAACTGCGCCTCGGCCGCGAAGGGCACGCTGCCGCCGGTCCTCACCAAGGACGGCTGCACCCGCTTCATGCGGGTCACCTACGTCAAGGACGGGGTGGCGGTGACGGTGGGCGTCGCGGTCTTCGACACCGAGGCCGAGGCGAGCAAGGCCAAGGCCGACGCGGACGGCAAGAGCATCATCGCCTCGCTCCCGGGCAACGGCATCAAGGCGTTCTGCGACTCGGCCGTCTGCCGTTCGACCACCAACGCCTACGGCCGTTACGCCTACTTCACCCTCGCCGGCTTCACCGACGGCAAGGACGTGAAGACCAAGGACACCGCGGTGTTCACCACCGGCGACGACCTCGCGCAGTTCGCGTTCCTCCAGATCAGCCGGCGGGGCCAGGCCCAGGCGTCGGCCGCGGCCGCGGCCGCGGCAGGCCAGTAGCGGCTGCGGGGCGGCGACCGGACAACTCCGGCCGCCGCCCCGCCAAATGATCAGACGTCAGCAGGTCTCGCAACCGGCCGCACCCGGCAACGTGCGCTTGTTCCGCGCCTCCTTGTTCCGCGCGGCCAGCAACTCATCGGCGGGATAGCCGACTTCCTCGAGCGTCAGCCCGTGCGGCCGTACGACATGAACGGCCGAGTCCCGGACCGCGGCGGCCAGCACCCTTCCCGGCCACTCGGGCCCGCGATGGCCGTCCCCCACGAACAGCAGGGCACCGATCAGCGACCGCACCATGTTGTGGCAGAAGGCGTCGGCCCGCACGGTGGCGGTGACGACCCCGTCCTCGCCACGCACCAGGCTCAGCTCCTGGAGCGTACGGATGGTCGTCGCGCCCTCGCGCTTCTTGCAGTAGGCGGCGAAATCGTGCTCCCCGAGCAGCCGCCGGGCCGCCTGGTTCATGGCGTCCACGTCCAACGGCCAGTCGTGCCACAGGACATGACTGCGCAACAGCGGGTCGACCCCGCCGGGCTCGTCGGTCACGCGATAGGCGTAGCGCCGCCAGATCGCCGAGAACCGCGCGTTGAATCCGGGCGGCGCCTCGGCGAGCGACCACACCCGCACGTCCTTGGGCAGCCTCCCCGCCAGCCGCTTGAGCAGCTTCTCCCGGTGCTCGGTCCACAGCTCCCCAGGCAGGTCGACATGGGCCACCTGGCCGCGCGCGTGCACCCCGGCGTCGGTCCGCCCGGCCACGGTCAGCTCGTACGTGGTGTCCCTCGTCCGCGTCACGGTCCGCAGCGCGTCCTCGATCTCGCCCTGCACGGTTCTGCGTCCCCCGGCCTGCTTGGCCCACCCGGAGAACTCGGTCCCGTCGTACGACAGATCCAACCGCACCCGTACGAACCCGGGCTCCGCTTCGTCACTCACACCTAGATCCTCTCAAGCCCGGGTTCCTCCCCGGAAACGCGAAAGCGGGCCCGCCCCCCGAAAGGGACGGACCCGCTCACAGCAAGGCAGTGCCTCAGGCGTCCTTCGACTCCTCGGCGGGAGCCTCGACGGCGTCCTCGACCTTGGTGTCCTCGACCTTGGCCGGGGCCTCGGTCTCCTTGACGGCACGCTTGGTGGCCGCCTCGGCCTCACCGGTGGCCTGCTGGGCCACGGTCAGGGCCTCGACCAGCTCGATGACAGCCATGGGCGCGTTGTCGCCACGACGGTTACCGATCTTGGTGATACGGGTGTAGCCACCCGGGCGGTTCTCGTAACGCGGGCCGATCTCGGTGAAGAGCGTGTGCACGATGCTCTTGTCCGTGATCACCGAGAGCACCTGACGGCGGTTGTGAAGGTCACCCTTCTTCGCCTTGGTGACCAGACGCTCCGCGTAGGGACGCAGGCGACGGGCCTTGGCCTCGGTGGTGGTGATGCGGCCGTGCTCGAAGAGCGACTTCGCGAGGTTCGCGAGGAGCAGCTTCTCGTGCGCGGCACTGCCGCCCAGACGGGCACCCTTGGCGGGCTTCGGCATGGTGTTTCTCCTTGGTGTCTGCCCCGGCCGTATCAGGTACCGGAGTCAGTGTCCGAGCGGGCGATCGCCCGTCGAAGATCCGGGGTCCCGAAGGACCCCGGAGGACGGAAGCCGTCCCAGTACCGATCAGTACTGCTCGGTCTCCACGAAACCCGCGTCCGCGTCGTCGTCGGCGCCGAAGGCGTCGGCGGCGGCGGTCGGGTCGAATCCGGGCGGGCTGTCCTTGAGGGCCAGGCCCATGCCGGCCAGCTTCGCCTTGACCTCGTCGATGGACTTCGCACCGAAGTTACGGATGTCCAGGAGGTCGGCCTCGGAGCGGGCGACGAGCTCACCCACGGAGTGGATGCCCTCACGCTTGAGGCAGTTGTACGACCGAACGGTGAGCTCGAGCTCCTCGATCGGCAGGGCGAGATCAGCGGCGAGGGCGGCGTCCGTGGGGGACGGGCCCATGTCGATGCCCTCGGCGTCGATGTTGAGCTCGCGGGCCAGACCGAACAGCTCGACCAGGGTCTTACCGGCCGACGCCATGGCGTCACGGGGACGCATGGCCTGCTTGGTCTCGACGTCGACAATCAGCTTGTCGAAGTCGGTGCGCTGCTCGACACGGGTCGCCTCGACCTTGTACGTGACCTTCAACACCGGCGAGTAGATCGAGTCGACCGGGATGCGCCCGATCTCCTGACCGACCTGCTTGTTCTGAACGGCGGAGACGTAGCCGCGACCGCGCTCGACGGTCAGCTCCATCTCCAGCTTGCCCTTGCCGTTGAGCGTGGCGAGGACGAGGTCGGGGTTGTGGACCTCGACACCGGCCGGGGGCGCGATGTCGGCGGCGGTGACCAGACCCGGGCCCTGCTTGCGCAGGTACATCACGACCGGCTCGTCGTGCTCCGAGGAGACGACCAGCTGCTTGATGTTGAGGATCAGGTCGGTGACGTCCTCCTTGACGCCCGGCACGGTGGTGAACTCGTGCAGGACACCGTCGATGCGGATGCTGGTGACAGCAGCGCCGGGGATCGACGAGAGGAGGGTCCGGCGCAGGGAGTTGCCGAGGGTGTAGCCGAAGCCCGGCTCCAGCGGCTCGATCACGAACCGGGAGCGGAATTCGTCTACGACCTCTTCGGTCAACGAGGGGCGCTGAGCGATCAGCATGTGGTGATCAGATCCTTCATTCGTGGACGCCCGCTATTTGACGCCCGACAAAATCGGGCCTCCGAAGAGGCCGGGTACAGCAAGGGTACGGGCGATACGGCCCTTTTACGGAGCCGTACCGCCCGGAAACCTCGAACCAGCACTAGCCGTCGAGATCGACGACCGAGCAGCCGTGCGTCAGACGCGGCGGCGCTTCGGCGGACGGCAGCCGTTGTGCGGAGTGGGGGTGACGTCCTGGATGGAGCCGACCTCGAGGCCAGTGGCCTGGAGGGAGCGGATCGCGGTCTCGCGACCGGAGCCCGGGCCCTTCACGAAGACGTCAACCTTGCGCATGCCGTGCTCCTGCGCGCGACGGGCAGCCGACTCGGCGGCCATCTGCGCGGCGAAGGGGGTGGACTTGCGCGAGCCCTTGAAGCCGACGTGGCCGGCGGAGGCCCAGGAGATCACGTTGCCCGAGGGGTCCGTGATCGAGACGATCGTGTTGTTGAACGTGCTCTTGATGTGCGCGTGGCCGTGAGCGACGTTCTTCTTTTCCTTGCGGCGCACCTTCTTGGCAGCGCCCTGACGACCCTTGGGGGGCATCTGTTACTCCTACGGGGAGGTGGTCGGTCCTACAGCGAAGACCGCTGATGAAGCGTTGTCCGCTGAGGACTACTTCTTGCCCGGCTTCTTCTTGCCGGCGATCGCGCGACGCGGGCCCTTGCGGGTACGAGCGTTCGTGCTGGTGCGCTGACCGTGCACAGGCAGGCCACGACGGTGGCGGATGCCCTGGTAGCAGCCGATCTCGATCTTCCGGCGAATGTCGCCCTGGATCTCGCGACGGAGGTCACCCTCGGTCTTGATGTTGGCGTCCACGTACTCGCGGATCTTGACCAGCTCCTCCTCGGAGAGGTCACGAACGCGCGTGTCGGGGTTCACGCCAGTCTCGGCCAGCGTCAGCTGGGAAAGCGTCCGGCCAATGCCGAACACGTAGGTGAGGGCGACCTCCACACGCTTTTCGCGCGGGATGTCGACACCGGAAACGCGTGCCATTCAATGGCTCCAGTTGTCGTTCGGAGGTCTTCCGCAGAACCGGATCCCGCCCGCCGTCGTCCTCTGATCCAGTGGATCGAGCATTCGGTACGAACCGGGTCCCCGGCCTCCGACCGGGGGTGTCAGGCCTGACCGTGATCAGCCCTGGACTCTGCGTATGAACATGTACTGCTTGCGTCGCGCGAGATCTGCGGGTGCAGAAGGTGCGGTCGTGCGTCAGCCCTGGCGCTGCTTGTGGCGCGGGTTTTCGCAGATGACCATGACCCGACCGTGACGGCGGATCACCCTGCACTTGTCGCAGATCTTCTTGACGCTCGGCTTGACCTTCATTAGGTGAGGTTCTCCGGGTCAGTGCCACCCCCCGCGCCCCCGGAACCGGGAACACGGAGCAAGGCAAGATCTACTTGTAGCGGTAGACGATCCGGCCACGCGTCAGGTCGTACGGAGACAACTCCACCACGACCCGGTCGTCAGGGAGGATGCGGATGTAGTGCATACGCATCTTGCCGCTGATATGTGCCAGGACCTGGTGGCCGTTCTGGAGCTCAACCTTGAACATGGCGTTCGGAAGAGACTCGACGACAGTGCCCTCGATCTCGATGGCACCTTGCTTCTTGGCCACGCTTCGCCCTTCGAATCGACTACCTTGATCGACTTCGCGCGAGCGCATGCAGACATGCGGGTGCACGAGAGCCGACGAGTCAGTCTACGTCAGGGCTCCCGGAAAGACGAATTCGTCCCCGGCTTCCTCCGCCACTCATGACGATGCCCCACCCGTCGGCGCGGTATGCGCGAGGGGCGGGGCTGACCGATCGCACGGTCGGCGGAGAAAGAGAGCGGGAAAAGGCGAGGAAAAATATCGAACGCAAGATCGATATCGAGAGATCTCGCGAACATCCTCGCGGACGGTACTCCCGCGCGCCTTCAGCGCGTGAGCTTCAGCTCGCGAGGGGATCAGGCGCCGCCGTGACCCCGTACTCGGCGAGCTTCGCGCGGCCGCAGTCGGGAGCGGTGAGGACCAGCGGCCCCTCCGCCGTCAGCGCCACGGAGTGCTCCCAGTGCGAGGACCAGGTCCCGTCCGTGGTGATCACGGTCCAGTCGTCCTCGAGGACCTCGGTCCGCGGTGTGCCGAGCGACACCATCGGCTCGATCGCCAGGCAGAAGCCGGGAACCAGCTTCGGTCCCTTCCCCCGCTTGCGCTCGACGTAGTTCAGCAGGTGCGGGTCCATGTGCATCTCGGTGCCGATGCCGTGGCCGCCGTAGTCCTCGACGATGCCGTACTTGCCGCCGCCCGGCTTGGGCTGCCGGCGGATGTAGGTCTCGATGGCCCGCGAGATGTCCACGAGCCGGTTGCCCGGCTTCATGGCCGCGATGCCCGCCCACATCGACTCCTCGGTCACCCGGGAGAGCTCGACCAGTTCCGGAGCGTGTCCGGAGCCCACGAACGCGGTGTACGCGGCGTCGCCGTGCCAGCCGTCCACGATCGCGCCGCAGTCGATGGAGATGATGTCGCCGTCCTTCAGGACGGTCTTGTCGTCCGGGATGCCGTGGACGACGACCTCGTTGACCGAGGTGCAGATCGTCGCGGGGAAACCGCCGTACCCGAGGAAGTTCGACTTGGCGCCGTGCTCTTCGAGCACCTTGCGCGCGACCTCGTCCAGATCCCGGGTCGTCGCACCCGGCACCGCGGCTTCCCTCGTGGCCGCGTGGATCGCCGCGACGACCAGCCCCGCCTCACGCATCTTGGCGATCTGCTCGGGGGTCTTGATCTGCACCATGGTGGCTGCGGCCTTTCTGGACCGGAACTGCGGACTACTCCAACGATACGGGGGACTGCTCGCACCCCGCCCGGGATCATGGGACCCCGTCTCGCACAGGGCCTTCGCCCTGCCCGTCTCGCACGTCGGCCGCGGCACCCGGTGAGGGTGCCGCGGCCGATGCGACGTACTGCTTCACGCCCCTTCGCGGTACGTGTACCGCGGAGCGGACCCCGCGCGGACTAGGCGTCCTCGCGGGCGAGCGCCTCCATCGAGCGCGCCGTGACGTCCTCCACCTTGCCGAGCGCCGGGATCGTGACGACCAGGCCCTGGGCCTTGTAGTAGTCGATGATCGGCTCGGTCTGGGTGTGGTAGACCTCCAGCCGCGTGCGCACGGTGTCCTCGGAGTCGTCGTCACGCTGGTACAGCTCGCCGCCGCAGACGTCACAGACGCCTTCCTGCTTCGGCGCCTTGTACGACACGTGGAAGACGTGCGCCGAGTCGTTGCGACAGATGCGACGGCCCGCGATACGGCGGACCACCTCGTCCTCGGGGACCTCCAGGTCCAACACCGCGTCCAGCTTCATGCCCTCGGTGCTCAGCATCTCGTCGAGCGCCTCGGCCTGCGAGACGTTGCGCGGGAAGCCGTCGAGCAGGAAACCGTTCTCCGCGTCGGGCTGCTCCATGCGGTCCTTGGCCATGGCGATGGTGACCTCGTCCGGTACCAGTTCGCCCTTGTCCATGTAGGACTTCGCCAGCTTGCCGAGCCCCGTCTGCTGAGAGATGTTGGCGCGGAACAGGTCGCCCGTTGAGATGTGCGGGATCGCCAGGTTCTTGGCGAGAAACGCGGCCTGCGTTCCCTTCCCGGCACCGGGCGGCCCGACGAGGACGATTCGCATCAGCGGAGGAACCCTTCGTAATTGCGCTGCTGAAGCTGGCTCTCGATCTGCTTCACCGTCTCGAGTCCGACACCCACGATGATCAGGATGCTGGTGCCACCGAACGGGAAGTTCTGGTTTGCATTGAAACCAACCAACGCCACCGTCGGCACGAGAGCGATCAGCCCCAGATACAGCGAACCCGGCCAGGTGATCCGGTTGAGTACGTAGCTGAGGTACTCAGCGGTCGGCCGGCCAGCCCGGATGCCCGGGATGAAGCCACCATACTTCTTCATGTTGTCGGCGACTTCCTCGGGGTTGAACGAGATCGCCACGTAGAAGAACGCGAAGAAAACGATCAGAAGGAAGTACAGAGCGATGTAAATCGGGTGGTCACCCTTGGTCAGGTTCTGCGTGACCCACGTTTTCCACCCGGAGTCGCCCTTCGAGAACTGGGCGATCAGGCTCGGAATGTAGAGCAGCGACGAGGCGAAGATGACAGGAATCACACCCGCCTGGTTGACCTTCAGCGGAATGTAGGTCGAGGTACCGCCGTAGGAACGGCGGCCGATCATGCGCTTCGCGTACTGGACCGGAATCCGGCGCTGCGCCTGCTCGACGAAGACCACCAGGCCGACCATGCACAGACCCACCGCGATGACCGTGCCGAACTCGATCCAGCCACCGGCCAGCTTGCCCTGGATCTTGACGGTCCACAGGGCGCTCGGGAAGGTCGCGGCGATCGAGATGAACATGAGGATCGACATGCCGTTGCCGATGCCGCGGTCGGTGATGAGCTCACCCAGCCACATGACGACACACGTACCGGCGACCATCGTGATGACCATCGTGATGGTCGTGAAGATCGACTGGTCCGGGACGATCTGGTTACCGACCGGGCAGGTACCGAACAGCGCACCGCTACGAGCAGTCGCGACCAACCCGGTGCCCTGGAGAATGGCCAGAGCGACTGTCAGGTAGCGGGTGTACTGCGTGATCTTCGCGGTACCGGCCGAGCCCTCCTTCTTGAGGGCTTCCAGTCGCGGGATCACCACGGTGAGCAGCTGGAGAATGATGCTCGCCGTGATGTACGGCATGATCCCGAGCGCGAAGATCGTGATCTGGAGCAGCGCGCCGCCACTGAACATGTTGATCAGGCTGAACAGCCCACGGTTCGTGTCGGCCGCGTTCATGCACGTCTGGACGTTCTTGTAGTCGATGCCGGGGATCGGGATGTGGGTACCGACCCGATAGACCACGATGATGCCCAGGGTGAACAGCAGTTTCTTGCGCAGGTCGGGCGTCCTGAACGCCCGGGCGAACGCGGTGAGCACGGTGCCTCCTGCGACCCCCGCGCTACCGCGTCCGAGGGTGAGTCTTGAGGTTCGACGGATGACTGACAGCTAACCAACAGTCAAAGACCGCCCGGAGTTCCCGTGAGGCACGCCGGACGAAAATCAACAGTGCAGGCCACCTTACCGGCGACACCGCCCCCCTTGGAACGACCGACCGGAGACAGACACCTCCCGGGGATCGACCGATCGTGTTTACGTCACCCTGTGTGGGCGTTATGCCCCGTCCATCCCCCACTGGATCACAGCCCGACTCTCCGATCAGGCATCGCCGATGCGGTGGCAGCCGAGCACACGACAGCGGGCTGGACTGTACCCGGGCACCTCGGTTCGAGACCACGGCTCTTATGTGAGCGCCTCGTCACCCGCACGAAGAGCGGGCGAGGGTCCTGGGCGGACAAGGGGGGAATCCTTCGCTGACCCGGTCCACACCCCCTCCCATCACCTGCCGCAGTCACGGGCGAGCCCACATCGGCGGCGAGAGCCTCCGCTTCCCCGAAGCGAGACAGAGTCGATCCGGACCGCCGTTCCAACCGGAACGATCCGGGCTAATTCCACAATAGGGCGACTTGCGACCCGGCGGTTGCCTCGCACCTCTCCAGACAGAGTTGCTTCAGACCGCATCCTTGATCGCCTTGTCTGCGTTCATTTTCCATGCTTTCAAATTACGGCGCAGCTGAGCAAGCTCCCCTATTCTCTTGCCGATCACCTTCTTCTCGTAGGTGGACTGAACCTCGGAAGCGACTTCAAGATAGTTCACTGCCTTCTTGCAGGTCATATCCGCAACTGCGGTCTTCTTTTCGCTCTCACTGGGCACGCTTCCGTTCCAGCGGCCATCATCCAGGGCGCGCTCAGGAGATTCATATTCATACCCCTTTTGCCGCATGCAGGAGGACCAGGACCTTATCAGCTCGATATAGCGATGATCCCTCCTTGTCGCGGAAATGGCATCAAGTCGAATGATCCCTACCTCCGCGTCACCCAAGGAAGTGGGGCTGGCCTTTTGGAGCTGTCTGAGCTGAACCCCTCCCCCTTCAAGCCTTTTGGGAACCCTTGAGTTTTTTGTCAGACCGTCAGCCGCAACACCGACACACCCACCCTTGGGCACCGATTCGCCCTTGTACTTCCTGAGGGTCCCATCGAGCAATCCCCGCTGCACTCGGGACGACTTCCTGTCCCAATCGGAGTCACTCGCAGCAGTGGTTCCCTTGGGGGAGTTGTACCCGAGTTCACTTGCTTGAGCTATCGAAAACACGAGAAACTCAGAATGCTTACGCGTGCTTGACGTCTCTTCGGGAGTCGGCATCGGATGTTCCGTGTACCCGAACCGCT
Source organism: Streptomyces sp. NPDC005281 (assembly GCF_040607495.1). NCBI lineage: Bacteria > Bacillati > Actinomycetota > Actinomycetes > Kitasatosporales > Streptomycetaceae > Streptomyces > Streptomyces sp. NPDC005281. Next base: position 52,236 of record NZ_JBEXGX010000028.1, read on the forward strand.
CGAGGCACTGATTGGTGAGTATCACTTCTGCACGACGCAGGGTCAGAGTGAGCCCCGGCGGGGGAGCATAGGAATCCAGCGGCGTGGACACGGAGCCGGCATCAAGGGCGGCGACGCGCGGGCTCGGGGCGTCAGCGTCAGTGCCAGACCGAGCCCCGGGGCCGCTCGAGCAGCCTGCAGCGGCAACGAGCGAAAGGAGGATCACAATATGCTTGCGCATTTTCTACTTCCACATACGCCGGAGCGGCCAGCCCTTGGGGGGCCGGCCGCTCGATGGGTTACTCAGGGGCAGCCGAACTTCGAGTACGACGAGAACTCGTCGTTGAAGTTGGCGTAAGCGCCCGCGAGATTACCGCCCCAGCCCTTCGGGATGTCCATCTGGATCCCGCTCATGTCCTTGTTCCAGAAGAGGCTGTACCCGTCGCAGGATGTACCAGTGCCCGCCGTGTAAGAAGAAATGGCGTCGTTGATGTTTCCGCTGTGGTTGAACCAATTATTGTTGCCGTTGCTGAAATCTTTGTCCGGCGATCCGAGGTCGAAGTATCCGTCGCTGGCATGCCGGTCGTAAAGACGGTACACACACAGCTCGGTGCTGACACATGTGCCATCCCCTGAACCCGCCGCACTCGCGGACGTCGCAGTACCAAGAACCGCGACGACTCCCGCGGCAACTGCCACTGCGGTCGCACCGAAGAATCGAGTCTTTCGCATTCGGATTCCCTTCCTTCCGATAGAGGCAGCAAGCTGCCTGGATCAGTTGAACAGGGAAGAAGGCAAAATTGGATGCCGTCATACTTGGTCAATGGGCATGACGACATACCCTCCCCCTGAAATTTCACCATCGGTCCATGGCTGGTCCGGCCAAACCGACGATATGATGAAACTAGTATTAAATCGATCATGTTGTCAAGGAAGATTCGCGGCAACCTCTCACGCACCCGTTTCCTCAATACACACCCAAAGAGCCCGCACTAATTCCACTTAAAAGTCATGCCCATGACAAAATTAATGTTCCTTTTGCCCGAATGCACCCGCTCCATCCCGCACCGCCGCCGAGTCCCCTTGAAAACGACCAACCGGGGATGCCCCTTTTGTGGGCACCCCCGGTCGGGATCGTTCAGGTCATCGAGACGCCTGCTGAAATCAGACGAGCTCGGTGACAGTACCGCCGGCGGCGGTGATCTTCTCCTTGGCGGAGCCGGAGACGGCATCCACCGTCACCTGCAGCGCCACGGAGATCTCGCCCTGGCCGAGGACCTTGACGAGGCTGTTCTTGCGAACGGCACCCTTGGCGACGAGACCCTCTACGGTGACCTCGCCACCCTCCGGGTACAGCGCGCCCAGCTTGTCGAGGTTCACGACCTGGAACTCGGTCTTGAACGGGTTCCGGAAGCCCTTCAGCTTCGGAAGACGCATGTGGAGGGGCATTTGGCCACCCTCGAAGCGCGCCGGAACCTGGTAGCGGGCCTTCGTGCCCTTGGTACCACGACCAGCCGTCTTACCCTTCGACGCCTCACCACGACCAACACGGGTCTTGGCGGTCTTGGCGCCCGGGGCGGGACGGAGGTTGTGGATCTTGAGCGGGTTGTTTTCCGCCATGATCAGTCGACCTCCTCGACCGTCACGAGGTGGCGGACGGTGTGAACCATTCCGCGGAACTCGGGGCGGTCCTCCTTGACGACCTGCGTGTTGATGCCCTTGAGACCAAGGGAACGCAGGGTGTCACGGTGGTTCTGCTTGCTGCCGATGTAGGACTTCGTCTGCGTGACCTTGAGGCGAGCCATTACGCACCCGCCCCGGCACGTGCACGAAGGAGAGCCGCGGGGGCGACGTCCTCGAGGGGCAGACCACGGCGAGCCGCGATCTCCTCGGGACGCTGCAGACCCTTGAGGGCCGCCACGGTCGCGTGCACGATGTTGATCGCGTTCGAAGAACCGAGCGACTTCGACAGGATGTCGTGAACGCCGGCGCACTCGAGCACTGCACGCACCGGGCCACCGGCGATAACGCCGGTACCGGGGGAAGCAGGCTTGAGCAGGACGACGCCCGCGGCCTTCTCGCCCGTGATCGGGTGCGGGATGGTGCCCTGGATACGGGGGACCTTGAAGAAGTGCTTCTTGGCCTCTTCAACACCCTTGGCGATCGCGGCCGGCACCTCCTTGGCCTTGCCGTAACCGACACCGACGGTGCCATCGCCATCGCCTACCACGACCAGCGCGGTGAAGCTGAAGCGACGACCACCCTTCACAACCTTGGCGACGCGGTTGATCGCGACGACGCGCTCAACGTACGCGGTCTTCTCGGCAGCAGCTGCGCCGCCGTCACGGCCCTTCCGGTCCCGCCGCTCGCCGCCACCGGCACCGCTTCCGCGGCGCTGGGGTCCAGCCATTGGATTACCTCTCTCTTTTTCCGCTAGCTACGCAGCGTCAATGAAGTCACTGCGCGACGGGCGACTCAGAACTTGAGTCCGGCTTCGCGGGCGGCGTCCGCCAGGGCGGCGATGCGCCCGGCGTACTGGTTTCCACCACGGTCGAATACGACAGCCTCGACACCGGCGGCCTTGGCGCGCTCGGCGACCAGGGCGCCGACCGACTTGGCCTGCGCGGACTTGTCGCCCTCGGCACCGCGGACCGTGGTGTCCAGGGTCGACGCCGACGCGAGGGTGTGACCCTTAACGTCGTCGATGACCTGGGCCACGATGTGGCGGTTGGAGCGCGTCACGACCAGGCGCGGACGCTCAGCCGTACCCGAGATGTGCTTACGGATCCGGATGTGACGACGCTTGATGGCAGCACGCTTGTAAGCGTCGCCCTTAGCAATCTTGACACCGTATGCCATGGCTTACTTACCCGCCTTTCCGACCTTGCGCCGGACTACTTCGCCCTCGTACTTGACGCCCTTGGCCTTGTACGGGTCGGGCTTGCGCAGCTTGCGGATGTTGGCCGCAACCTCGCCGACCTTCTGCTTGTCGATTCCCTCGACCGAGAAGTGCGTCGGGTTCTCGACCTTGAACGAGATGCCCTCGGGCGCCTCGACCGTGATCGAGTGGCTGTAGCCGAGCGAGAACTCCAGGTTGGAGCCCTTCGCCAGGACGCGGTAACCGACACCGCTGATTTCGAGCTTCTTCACGTAACCCGCGGTCACGCCGGTGATCATGTTCGCCACCAGCGTGCGGGACAGGCCGTGGAGGGCCTTGTTCTGACGCTCGTCGTTCGGGCGGGTGACATTGAGAATGCCGTCCTCGCCCTTGGCGACCTCGATCGGCGCCGCGACGGTGTGGGAGAGGGCGCCCTTGGGACCCTTCACCTGGACCGTACGGCCATCGATGGTGACGTCCACGCCGGCGGGAACCGTGATGGGGAGCTTGCCAATACGCGACATAGCTGTTTCCTCCGTTCCCTTCTACCAGACGTAGGCGAGGACTTCTCCGCCTACGCCCTTCTTGCCGGCCTGCTTGTCGGTGAGGAGACCGTGAGACGTGGAGATGATCGCCACGCCGAGGCCACCGAGCACCCTGGGCAGGGAGGTGGACTTCGCGTACACACGCAGACCAGGCTTCGAGATCCGCTTGATGCCCGCGATGGAGCGCTCACGGTTCGGGCCGAACTTCAGCTCGAGGACGAGCTTCTTGCCGACCTCGGCGTCCTCGACCTTCCAGCCGGTGATGAAGCCCTCCTGCTGGAGGATCTCTGCGATGTGCGACTTGATCTTGCTGTGCGGCATCGCGACATCGTCGTGGTACGCCGAGTTCGCGTTACGCAGACGAGTAAGCATGTCTGCGATGGGATCAGTCATGGTCATGAATTGGCCTTCGGCCTCTCTCGCCGGGGTTTCCTGTATGCGCCATCCCTCTCCCCACTCAGTGGCGGGACGGGTGCGGTGCGGGGACCTACGGCGTAGTAAGTCGTCTGGGCGTCAGGCGCCCAACCCTCCTAGCCTAAGCCATGGAGAGGTGGGCACCTGACAGAGCCCTTTACTTACCGAGAGTCCTGGATCCCTGAATTACAGGGACTACCAGGAGCTCTTGGTCACGCCCGGCAGCTCGCCACGGTGAGCCATCTCACGAAGGCAGATGCGGCACAGGCCGAACTTGCGGTACACGGAGTGCGGACGACCGCAGCGCTGGCAGCGCGTGTAGCCACGCACACCGAACTTGGGCTTACGAGCAGCCTTGGCAATCAGAGCCTTCTTCGCCATCTCGCTTACGCCTCCTTGAAGGGGAAGCCGAGGTGACGAAGGAGCGCGCGGCCCTCAGCGTCGTTGGTCGCCGTGGTCACCACGGTGATGTCCATACCCCGGGTGCGGTCGATCTTGTCCTGGTCGATCTCGTGGAACATGACCTGCTCCGTGAGACCGAAGGTGTAGTTGCCACGGCCGTCGAACTGCTTGGGGGACAGACCACGGAAGTCGCGGATGCGCGGAAGCGCGAGCGACAGGGTGCGGTCCAGGAACTCCCACATGCGGTCGCCACGAAGCGTGACGTGGGCACCGATCGGCTGACCCTCACGCAGCTTGAACTGCGCGATGGACTTGCGGGCCTTGGTGACGGCCGGCTTCTGCCCGGTGATGGTGGTCAGGTCACGGACGGCACCGTCCATGAGCTTCGAGTCACGGGCGGCGTCGCCGACACCCATGTTGACCACGATCTTCACGAGGCCCGGGGTCTGCATGACGTTCTCGTAGGAGAACTCTTCCTGCAGCTTGCCCGCGATCTCCTCGCGGTACTTCGTCTTGAGACGCGGAGTGGTGGTAGCCATCAGATGTCCTCACCCGTCCGCTTGGCAACGCGGATCTTGTTGCCCTCTTCGTCGAAGCGGTAACCGACGCGCGTGACGACCTTGTTGCCGTCCTTCTCAACGACCAGCTGGACGTTGGAGACGTGGACGGGCGCCTCGGTCGTGACGATGCCACCGGCCTGCGAACCCTTGGCGGTCGGACCGGCCTTCGTGTGCTTCTTGACCCGGTTGACACCCTCGACCAGGACGCGCTCGTCGCGCGGGTAAGCGGCAATGACCTTGCCCTGCTTGCCCTTGTCCTTACCGGTGATGACCTGAACCAGGTCGCCCTTCTTGATCTTCATGCTTACAGCACCTCCGGCGCGAGCGAGATGATCTTCATGAACTTCTTCTCGCGCAGCTCACGGCCGACGGGGCCGAAGATACGGGTGCCGCGAGGGTCGCCGTCGTTCTTCAGAATGACGGCGGCGTTCTCGTCGAAGCGGATGTACGAGCCGTCCGGACGGCGGCGCTCCTTGACGGTGCGAACGATGACAGCCTTGACGACGTCACCCTTCTTCACGTTGCCGCCGGGGATCGCGTCCTTGACGGTGGCGACGATCACGTCACCGATGCCCGCGTAGCGGCGACCGGAGCCACCGAGCACACGGATGCAAAGGATTTCCTTCGCACCAGTGTTGTCGGCGACACGCAGTCGCGACTCCTGCTGGATCACGTCTATCTCCTGTTTGTCTGCCGGTTCCCGGGGCGGGATCGCTCATCACGACCCCGCCCCGAGCCTGGCGGAACCAACCTCAGGAAGGTTCCTGAGGTACTTACTTGGCCTTCTCGAGGACCTCTACGATGCGCCAGCGCTTCGTCGAGGACAGCGGCCGGGTCTCCATCAGGAGGACGCGGTCGCCGACGCCGGCGGCGTTCTGCTCGTCGTGGGCCTTGAGCTTGCTGGTACGGCGGATGACCTTGCCGTACAGCGCGTGCTTCACGCGGTCCTCGACGGCGACGACGACGGTCTTGTCCATCTTGTCGCTGACGACCAGACCCTCACGGGTCTTGCGGAAACCGCGCTCGGTCTTCTGCTCAGTCACGTTGCTCTCGCTCATCAGGCGCTCTCCACCGTCTCGATGCCCAGCTCGCGCTCACGCATCAGGGTGTAGATCCGCGCGATGTCCTTACGGACGGCCTTGAGCCGACCGTGGTTCTCGAGCTGACCGGTCGCCGCCTGGAAGCGGAGGTTGAACAGCTCTTCCTTGGCTTCGCGGAGCTTCGCGAGAAGCTCCTCGTCACCCAGTTCGCGTAGCTCGGACGCCTTGGTACCGGCCGACATCACGCTTCACCTGCCTCGCGCTTGACGATCCGGCACTTCATCGGCAGCTTGTGGGCTGCGCGAGTAAGGGCCTCACGGGCGATCTTCTCGTTGGGGTAGGACAGTTCGAACATGACCCGGCCCGGGTGCACGTTCGCGATCCACCACTCGGGCGAACCCTTACCGGAACCCATGCGGGTCTCGGCAGGCTTCTTCGTGAGCGGGCGGTCCGGGTAGATGTTGATCCAGACCTTGCCGCCACGCTTGATGTGGCGGGTCATCGCGATACGAGCGGCCTCGATCTGGCGGTTCGTCACGTACGCCGGCGTGAGGGCCTGAATGCCGTACTCGCCGAACGAAACCTGCGTACCGCCCTTGGCCTGACCACGGCGCTTCGGGTGGTGCTGCTTGCGGTGCTTGACCCTACGGGGGATCAGCATGTCGGTCAGGCCTCCGTTCCGGTGCTCTCAGCCGGAGCGGCAGCCGGAGCCTCGGCCTTGGGGGCCTCGGCAGCGGGAGCCTGCTGCGGCTTACGACCGCGACCGCCACGCTCGCCACCACGGCCACCACGGCCGGCCGGGCGGTCAGCGCCGCCACGGGCCGGGCGGTTGCCGGCGCGGGCAGCGGCGTTCTCGGCGCGGACCTCGGCGATGTTCTTGACGTCGCCCTTGTAGATCCAGACCTTCACACCGATGCGGCCGAAGGTCGTCTTGGCCTCGAAGAAGCCGTAGTCGACGTTCGCGCGGAGCGTGTGCAGTGGCACGCGGCCCTCGCGGTAGAACTCCGAGCGGGACATCTCGGCGCCGCCGAGACGGCCACCGCACTGGATCTTGATGCCCTTGGCGCCGGCCTTCATCGTGCCCTGCATGCTCTTACGCATGGCGCGACGGAAGGAGACGCGGGAGGACAGCTGCTCGGCAACGGCCTGGGCAACCAGCTGAGCATCGGTCTCGGGGCTCTTGACCTCGAGGATGTTCAGCTGGACCTGCTTGCCCGTGAGCTTCTCGAGGTCACCGCGGATGCGGTCGGCCTCGGCGCCACGGCGGCCGATGACGATGCCCGGACGCGCGGTGTGGATGTCCACCCGCACGCGGTCACGGGTGCGCTCGATCTCAACCTTCGAGATGCCGGCGCGCTCCATGCCGGACGTCATCATCCGACGGATGGCGACGTCTTCCTTGACGTAGTCCTTGTACAGCTTGTCGGCGTACCAGCGGGACTTGAAGTCCGTGGTGATGCCGAGCCGGAACCCATGCGGGTTAACCTTCTGGCCCATTACCGGGTTCCTTCCTTGCTGCTGACGACCACGGTGATGTGGCTGGTCCGCTTGCGGATCCGGTAGGCGCGGCCCTGGGCACGCGGACGGAACCGCTTCAGGGTCGGACCCTCGTCGACGTATGCCTCGGAGATGACGAGGCTGCCGGCGTCGGTGTGGTCGTAGTTGTGTGCGGCGTTGGCAATGGCGCTGTCAAGCACCTTGCCGACCGGCACGCTCGCGGCCTGCGGGGCGAAACGCAGGACCGCCTGAGCCTCCGTGGCATCCATGCCACGGATAAGGTCCACCACTCGGCGGGCCTTCATGGGCGTGACGCGGATGTACCGCGCCTGGGCCCTGGCTTCCATGGTTGTCCTTCCAGTGTCTGTCATGGTCGATTCCACCCCGCGTTAGCGGCGCTTCGACTTCCGGTCGTCCTTGACGTGACCCCGGAAGGTGCGCGTCGGCGAGAACTCGCCGAGCTTGTGGCCGACCATCGACTCGGTGACAAACACCGGGATGTGGGTCTTGCCGTTGTGCACCGCGATCGTGTGGCCGAGCATGGCCGGGATGATCATCGAGCGACGGGACCAGGTCTTGATGACGTTCTTGGTACCGGCTTCGTTCTGTACGTCCACCTTCTTTACAAGGTGTCCGTCGACGAAGGGTCCCTTCTTGAGACTGCGCGGCATCTAAACCCGCTCCTAGCGCTTCTTGTTCGTCTTGCGGCGGCGGACGATGTACTTGTTCGAAGCCTTCTTCGGCGAACGAGTACGACCCTCCTTCTGACCCCACGGCGAGACCGGGTGACGACCACCGGAGGTCTTGCCTTCACCACCACCGTGCGGGTGGTCAACCGGGTTCATCGCCACACCGCGGACGGACGGGCGAACGCCCAGCCAGCGCTTACGGCCTGCCTTACCCCAGTTGATGTTGCTCTGCTCGGCGTTGCCGACCTCGCCGACCGTGGCGCGGCAGCGCTGGTCGACCAGGCGGATCTCACCGGAGGGCATGCGGAGGTGGGCCATGGTGCCCTCCTTCGCGAGCAGCTGCACCGAGGCGCCGGCGGAGCGGGCGAACTTGGCGCCGCCACCGGGACGGATCTCGATCGCGTGGATCGTGGTACCGACCGGGATGTTGCGGAGCGCCAGGTTGTTGCCCGGCTTGATGTCGGCCCCGGGACCGTTCTCGACGCGGTCACCCTGCGACAGGTTGCGGGGGGCGAGGATGTAGCGCTTCTCGCCGTCCGCGTAGTGAAGCAGCGCGATGCGCGCGGTGCGGTTGGGGTCGTACTCGATGTGCGCGACCTTCGCCGGCACGCCGTCCTTGTCGTGACGACGGAAGTCGATCACGCGGTAGGCGCGCTTGTGTCCGCCACCCTGGTGGCGAACGGTCACACGACCGGCGTTGTTACGGCCGCCCTTGCTGTGCAGCGGGCGGACCAGCGACTTCTCCGGCGTGGACCGCGTGACCTCGACGAAGTCGGCGACGCTGGAGCCACGACGGCCCGGCGTAGTCGGCTTGTACTTGCGGATTCCCATTTCTCAGTCCTCGTCCGATATTCGGACCAGGGCGCTCCGTTAGGAGGCCTGGCCGAAGATGTCGATACGGTCGCCCTCAGCGAGGGTCACGATCGCGCGCTTGCTGTCAGCACGCTTGCCGAAGCCCGTCTTGGTGCGCTTGCGCTTGCCCTGACGGTTGATCGTGTTGACCCCGGTGACCTTGACCGAGAAGACCGCCTGGACGGCCTGCTTGATCTGGGTCTTGTTGGCCCGCGGGTCCACGACGAAGGTGTACTTGCCCTCGTCGAGAAGCGCGTAGCTCTTCTCCGAGACGACCGGCTTGAGGAGGACGTCACGGGGATCCGTGAAGCTCTTGCTCAGCGGGGTCTCGACAGTGTTCTTGCCTTCGGCCTCGTGGCGCTTCGCCTTGGCGACGCGCGCGACCTTCTTGGCCTTGGCGGCCTTCGAGGCAATGCTCGGGTGACGCGTAGCCATCAGGCTTCGCTCCCTTCGGTGTCAGCGGCCTGGGGGCCAGACACGAAGGACTCGAAAGCGGCCTGGGTGAAGACCACGTCGTCCGAGACGAGAACGTCGTACGTGTTGAGCTGGCCCGGCTCCAGGATGTGGACCTGGGGCAGGTTGCGCGCGGAGAGCAGCGCGGCCTCGTCGGAGCGCTCGATGACCAGGAGCACGTTCTTGCGCTCGCTGACCTTGCCGAGGAAGCTCTTCGCGGCCTTGGTGGAGGGGGTCTCGCCCTCGATCACGCCGGTGATGACGTGGATGCGAGCGTTGCGGGCCCGGTCGGTGAGGGCGTGGCGCAGGGCCGCGGCCTTCATCTTCTTCGGGGTCCGCTGCGAGTAGTCACGCGGGGTGGGACCGTGGACGACGCCACCGCCGGCGAACTGCGGCGCGCGGGTCGAACCCTGACGGGCGCGGCCGGTGCCCTTCTGGCGGTAGGGCTTGCGGCCACCACCACGGACCTCGCCACGACGCTTGACCTTGTGCGTGCCCTGACGGGCCGCGGCCAGCTGCGCGACGACAACCTGGTGAAGCAGCGGGATGCTGATCTTCTCTACATCGAAGATCTCGGCCGGGAGCTCAACGGTCCCGGCGGTGTCGCCGGAGGGCGACAGAATGTCAATGGTGCTCATGTCCTCAAGCCCCCTTGGCCGCGGTACGGACCAGGATGAGGCCGCCGTTCGGACCCGGGATGGCTCCCTTGATGAGGAGCAGGCCCTTCTCCGCGTCAACGGCGTGAACGGTCAGGTTCTGGGTGGTGACACGCTCGTTGCCCATGCGGCCCGCCATGCGGACGCCCTTGAACACACGACCCGGGGTGGCACAGCCACCGATGGAGCCGGGGGAGCGGTGCTTGCGCTGAACGCCGTGTCCGGCGCCGAGGCCCTTGAAGTTGTGACGCTTCATGACACCGGCGAAGCCCTTGCCCTTGCTGTTGCCGGTCACATCCACCTTGACGCCGGCCTCGAACACCTCAGCGGTGATCTCCTGGCCGAGGGTGTACTCGCTGGCGTCAGCGGTACGGATCTCGACGAGGTGGCGACGGGGGGTGACGTCGGCCTTGGCAAAGTGGCCCTTGAGGGGCTTGTTCACCTTGCGCGGGTCGATCTCACCGAACGCGATCTGGACGGACTCGTAGCCGTCGACGTCGTTCGTGCGAACCTGGGTCACGACGTTCGGGCCGGCCTTGACGACGGTGACGGGAACAACACGGTTGTTCTCGTCCCACACCTGCGTCATGCCGAGCTTCTCGCCCAGGATGCCCTTGATCTGCTTAGCCATTCTCAGATCACCGATCCCTAGAGCTTGATCTCGATGTCGACACCGGCCGGAAGGTCGAGTCGCATCAGGGAGTCAACGGTCTTGGGCGTGGGGTCGAGGATGTCGATGAGGCGCTTGTGCGTGCGCATCTCGAAGTGCTCGCGAGAATCCTTGTACTTGTGCGGCGACTTGATGACGCAGTACACGTTCTTCTCAGTGGGCAGCGGCACCGGGCCCGCGACCGACGCACCAGTGCGGGTCACCGTCTCGACGATCTTCTTCGCCGAGGAATCGATGACCTCGTGGTCGTAGGCCTTGAGCCGGATGCGGATCTTCTGTCCCGCCATGGCTACTAGTAGTCCTTTGTCTCGAAAAAACGCTCTGGTACCCGGGGGTTCGCGTCCCCACCTCCGACCCACGCGGTCGGGTGTGTCGCGCTCCTGCCGCAGAGATATCCGTAATGGATTTCCCTACGAGGGACGCGGCTCCGCCCGAAAGCAACCGCAGGACCGGGGGCTGAAACACCCACCGGGCGCCTGGTCTGCACCCCGCTGACACTTCCCGGAAGATTCCCGTACGTCCGCCCCAGTGCTGCCTCACGACAGGTAGGGCGACGAGTACTGTGGGACTCGCTTCCAGTCCTCCCGACGGGAGGCGCACAGCATCGGCACTCGACCGAGCAACCCCGCTAGTCTGCCATACAGGACACGCCCCTGGCCAATCGAGCCGAGGATCGTACCCCTAAGGTGACGCAGGTCAAACCCGGCCCGCACGGCTGTGGGCAGCCGGCTCTCGATACAACCGCAGACCGGCGTGGTGAACGCGAACCCGCGCTGATGCCGGTCCGGCAGAGGGGCGGAAGAACCACACACGTCTGCCGGGTGTCGCCGCCCCGGTGAGCCGGTCCCCAGCGTCCCAGATGAAACGTCCGGATCCGGCGCGGCCTTAGCCTCACCCCATGTCTCGCACCACTCCCCCGCGGCCCCTCGACGTCGCCGCGCTCTTCCCCGAGCTCGCGCCTCTGGCCCGCACCGCCGTCCGGCTGCATCCGCGCCCAAGTACCCCCACCGTCAAGGACAGTTCGATCGGCGGCCCCCTGCTGTGGCCCGCCGACGAGCCGTGGCCCACCTGCGCGGATCACGACGAGCCCACGCATCTCGGCGCGGTCCCCGACGACGTAAGGCAGCGGCGGCGCATCATCGCCGAAGCCTGGACCCGGCCGCGCGCGGAGGGCGCCGACCTGCTCACCGCGGAGGAGCGCGAGATCGTCGACCGTGCCGACGCCGAGAGGCGGATACCGCAGGACGGCCCGGTCCCCCTCATCCCCGTGGTCCAGCTCTACGCCGCCGACATTCCGACGCTGCCCCGCCCGGCCGGCACCGACCTGCTCCAGGTGCTGTGGTGCCCGTTCGACCACGAGGAGGACTACCTCCCCGCCGCCGAGCTGTACTGGCGGGCCTCCGCCGACGTCACCGACCCGCTCGCCGCACCTCCCGAGCCCTCGGTGATCGGCAACGACGACTACCTGCCCGAACCGTGTCTCCTCCACCCCGAGACAGTCACCGAGTACCCGGCGCCGCACGAGCTGCCCGAGGAACTGGCCGACCGGATCCACGCCTGGGAGGACGAGCAGAACCCGGACGAGGAGGACGACGTCGACGTCGTCGGCTACCAGTACGACCTCAGCGTCGCCCCCGGCTGCAAGCTCGGCGGTCACGGACCCTGGAGCTTCAGCGACCCGTTCCCCATGTCCTGCTCCGAGTGCGGCTCGGACGTCCGCCCGCTGCTGACCCTCGACGGCACCGAATGGGGGAGCGAAAGCTGGCGCCCCGTCGAGGACGCCGACTACACCGGCCTGCACTTCCTCGGCCCTGGCCCACACCGGATCGCGGAACGTCACGACCCGGTGAGCCGCGACGCGGTCGGACACGGCATCAAAGGCTTCTAAAGCCCGAGGTGAAAGCCCCCTGCCAACCCACCAGCCTCCCCGCGGCCGGCTCGTCACCCGCAAGGGTGACAATCGGCAACTGGGCTGGATTCAGCGGCCGTTGCCGGGCATATGCTCGCCGCGACAACACAACCGCAGACGTACAGCGGCCCCCGGCCGGGACTGGCATCCCGATCGAGGGCCTCGCCAACAAGGAAGAACCAAACTTCCCGATGGGTACCCAGAATTTTAGCGCGCCCTTGTGCGCCCAGCCCCGGATTCCGCGGGGCGTCACCCACATCAACGTCCGCCACACCGCCCGCTACACGGTGGTCGGCAACCATCTCGCCCAGCACCGCGGGCTGACACTCACCGCGATCGGGCTCGCCGTCCACATCCAGTCGCTGCCCGCCGGGGCCCGCGTGGACATCAAGTCGCTCGCCTCGCGTCTGCCGGAAGGCGAGACCCGTATCGCCGCGGCCTTGCGGGAGCTGGAGACCCACGGCTATCTGTCCCGGAGGCGGGAGCGACTGCGGGACGGCCGGGTCGTCACGCACACGGTGTCGTACAACCAGCCGCAGGGGATGACCGTTCCGGTCCCCGGCCCGGCCGTGCCCGAACCAGACCCGGCACCGGACCCGGCACCGGACCCGCCGTCGACACCCGAGCACGCGCCCACAGCACCGACAGCGCCCACAGCCGGACTCACACCGGTGCCCGGTCCCGCACCCGAACTCGCCGCCGCCCCGGTTGCCCCGTCGCCCACCGGACCCGCCCCGGCGCCCACGGTGGCACCGGCACCAAAGCGCCCCCTCCCCGCCCCCGACGCCCACGATCCGGACCGCCACCGCACGGCCACGTCGCTCCTCGCGAGCCTCCACCGCCAGGACCTGCGCCTCCTGCTCTCGGAGCGCGATGTGGACCGCCTCGCGCCGGCCGTCAGTGCCTGGCTGGAACGCGGTGTCGCAGCCGCGGCCGTGCGGACCGCCCTGACCGCGGGCCTGCCCCGGGAGCCGTTGCGTCACCCGGCCGGCGTCATGGCGCACCGGCTCGCCGAGTCGCTGCCGCCCCGGACGCCCGCCACCCCGGTGGCCACCCGCCCGCACCCGCTCCAGAACTGCGACGGCTGCGACCACGCCTTCCGCGCCCCCGAACCGGGCCGCTGCACCCGCTGCCGACACCGGTCCGATCTCCAGGACTTCGTCTACGGCGAGGACGTGACCATCGCCGACTGGACGATCTCCACCGCGGGCCTGCCCCTCTACCCGGGCACCTGACCGGCCCCGGACACGGGAAAGGCCCGTACGACCGAAGTCCCACGGGCCCGCCCAAAGGCACGATCCGTCAGATCACACCCTGCTCCAGCATCGCGCCCGCGACCCGTTCGAAGCCCGCGATGTTCGCGCCGCTGACGTAGTCGCCCGGGACGCCGTAGCGCTCGGCGGTCTCGTGGCAGATGGCGTGGATGTCGTTCATGATCCGGGTCAGCTCGTCCTCGACCCGCTCCCGCGGCCACGAGGTGCGGGCGTGGTTCTGGCTCATCTCCAGCGCGCTGACCGCGACACCGCCGGCGTTGGCCGCCTTGCCCGGGCCGAAGGCGACGCCCGCCTCCTGGAAGAGGTGGACGGCCTCGGGAGTGGTGGGCATGTTGGCGCCCTCGGAGACCGCCTTGACGCCGTTGCCGATCAGGGTGGCCGCCGCGGCCGCGTCCAGCTCGTTCTGGGTCGCCGAGGGCAGCGCGACATCGCCCGGCACGTCCCAGACGCTGCCGTTCGCGACGAACCGCGCCGACGCGCCCCGCCGTGCCGCGTAGTCGGAGACCCGGCCGCGCTCGACCTCCTTGACCTGCTTGAGCAGTTCGACGTCGATGCCCTTGTCGTCGACGACGTAGCCGGTCGAGTCGGAGCAGGTCACGGCGTTGGCGCCGAGGGCGGCGAGCTTCTCGATGGTGTAGGTCGCGACGTTTCCCGAGCCGGAGACGATCGCGGTCTGGCCCTCCAGGTCCTCGCCGCGCTCCCGCAGCATGGCGGCGGCGAACAGGACGTTGCCGTAGCCGGTCGCCTCGGGCCTGATCAGCGAACCGCCCCAGTGCGTGCCCTTGCCGGTGAGGACACCGGCCTCCCAGCGGTTGGTGATGCGCCGGTACTGGCCGAACAGGTAGCCGATCTCCCGGCCGCCGACGCCGATGTCGCCCGCCGGCACGTCCGTGTGCTCGCCGATGTGCCGGTACAGCTCCGTCATGAAGGACTGGCAGAACCGCATGACCTCGGCGTCCGACTTCCCGCGCGGGTCGAAGTCGCTGCCGCCCTTGCCGCCGCCGATACCGAGACCGGTCAGGGCGTTCTTGAAGATCTGCTCGAACCCGAGGAACTTCACGATGCCGAGGTTCACCGACGGATGGAAGCGCAGACCGCCCTTGTACGGGCCGAGCGCGCTGTTGAACTCGACGCGGTAGCCCCGGTTGACCTGGACCTTGCCGTGGTCGTCCTGCCAGGGGACACGGAAGATGATCTGCCGCTCGGGCTCCACCAGGCGCTCGACGAGGGCAGCGTCCGCGTAGTCCGGGCGCTGCGTGAGGACCGGAGCCAGGGATTCGAGCACCTCGTGCGCGGCCTGGAGGAACTCGGGCTGCGCCGGATTGCGCCGCTCGATGTCGGCGAGCAGGGAGGCGATGCGGCTCTTCGTGTCAGGGCGGGTCACCTGGGGTCCTTTCAGACGGGGTTGCCAGAACGGCCGGCCGTACGACCGTAAGGTGCGCTCGGCGCCGTCGCCGGTACGCGTACCGGTCGGGCCCCCGCCCGGAGGCGGGAGATCGTCCCCACAGTGTTACTCCTCCAGGACATGCGAAAGGGCCCGTACGACCGAAGTCGCACGGGCCCTTTCTGGAGCTCTGGAAGGAGCTACCAGGTCATACGATCAACAATTACTTGTTGATCTTGATGACCTGGCCGGCGCCCACGGTCCGGCCACCCTCACGGATGGCGAACTTCAGGCCCTCTTCCATGGCGACGGGCTGGATGAGCGTAACGGTCATCTCGGTGTTGTCGCCCGGCATGACCATCTCGGTGCCCTCGGGGAGGGTCACGACGCCGGTCACGTCCGTGGTACGGAAGTAGAACTGCGGGCGGTAGTTGTTGAAGAAGGGGGTGTGACGGCCACCCTCGTCCTTCGACAGGATGTAGGCCTGGGCCTCGAACTCGGTGTGCGGCGTGACCGAACCGGGCTTGATGATGACCTGGCCGCGCTCGACGTCCTCGCGCTTGATGCCACGGAGGAGCAGACCGACGTTCTCACCGGCACGACCCTCGTCGAGCAGCTTGCGGAACATCTCGATGCCGGTGACCGTGGTGGTGGTCTTGTCCTGCTTGATGCCGATGAGGTCAACGGTCTCGTTGACCTTCAGGACACCACGCTCGATACGGCCGGTGACGACCGTACCGCGACCGGTGATCGTGAAGACGTCCTCGACGGGCATGAGGAACGGCTTGTCGACGTCACGCTCGGGGGTCGGGATCGACTCGTCGACGGCGGCCATGAGGTCCAGGACCGTCTGGCCCCACTCCTTGTCGCCCTCGAGCGCCTTGAGCGCCGAGACCTTGACGACCGGCAGGTCGTCGCCCGGGAACTCGTACTCGGAGAGGAGCTCACGGACCTCGAGCTCGACGAGCTCCAGGATCTCCTCGTCGTCCACCATGTCGGCCTTGTTCAGGGCGACGACGATGTACGGAACGCCGACCTGGCGGGCCAGGAGCACGTGCTCCTTGGTCTGCGGCATCGGGCCGTCGGTCGCGGCGACGACGAGGATGGCGCCGTCCATCTGCGCCGCACCCGTGATCATGTTCTTGATGTAGTCCGCGTGACCGGGGCAGTCGACGTGGGCGTAGTGACGGCCCTCCGTCTGGTACTCGACGTGCGCGATCGAGATCGTGATACCGCGCTGGCGCTCCTCAGGAGCCTTGTCGATCTGATCGAAGGCCGAGGCCTCGTTCAGGTCCGGAAACGCGTCGTGCAGCACCTTGGTAATGGCGGCCGTGAGGGTCGTCTTACCGTGGTCGATGTGACCGATGGTGCCGATGTTGACGTGCGGCTTAGTCCGCTCGAACTTTGCCTTCGCCACTGGGGTCCTCCTGCGGAGTGGTTCTGGTACGCCTTACTCATCGGCGCCAGGTGATCTTTGCTGGGATGCCGCCCGCCGGGGTTTTCCCTCCCGGGTGAGCCCCGGCGGTCGGTGTCAAGCCTAAAGCGTGCAAACGGGGTGTGTTACTCGCCCTTGGCCTTCGCGATGATCTCCTCGGCGACGTTCCTGGGAACCTCGGCGTAGGAGTCGAACTGCATCGAGTAGCTTGCGCGACCCGACGTCTTGCTGCGGAGGTCTCCGACGTAGCCGAACATCTCCGAGAGGGGCACGAGGCCCTTCACGACGCGAGCGCCGCTGCGCTCCTCCATGGCCTGGATCTGGCCACGGCGGGAGTTGAGGTCGCCGATGACATCACCCATCGACTCCTCGGGCGTGGTGACCTCGACGGCCATCATCGGCTCGAGCAGCACGGGGCTGGCCTTGCGCGCGGCCTCCTTGAAGGCCTGCGAACCGGCGATCTTGAACGCGAGCTCGGAGGAGTCGACCTCGTGGTAGCCACCGTCGAGAAGAATGACGCGGACGCCCGTCATCTCGTAGCCCGCCAGGATGCCGAACTGCATGGCCTCCTGCGCACCGGCGTCCACCGACGGGATGTACTCCCGCGGGATACGGCCACCGGTGACCTTGTTCACGAACTCGTACGCCGGACCGTCGGTCTCGGTGATGGGCTCGATCGCGATCTGCACCTTGGCGAACTGACCGGTACCACCGGTCTGCTTCTTGTGCGTGTAGTCGTGACGCTCGACGGTCTTGCGGATCGTCTCGCGGTACGCGACCTGCGGCTTGCCGACGTTGGCCTCGACCCGGAACTCGCGCTTCATACGGTCGACCAGCACCTCGAGGTGCAGCTCGCCCATACCGCCGAGGATGGTCTGGCCCGTCTCCTCGTCCGAGTGAACGTGGAAGGAGGGGTCCTCCTCCGCGAGACGCTGGATGGCTACACCCAGCTTCTCCTGGTCACCCTTGGACTTGGGCTCGATGGCGACCTGGATGACCGGCGCCGGGAAGTCCATGGACTCCAGGATCACCGGGTTCTTGTCATCGCAGAGCGTCTCACCGGTCGTGGTCTGCTTCAGACCCATCACGGCGACGATGTCGCCGGCGCCCACCGCCTCGATCTCCTCACGCTTGTTCGCGTGCATGCGGTAGATCTTGCCGATGCGCTCCTTCTTGCCCTTGACGGAGTTCAGCACGGCAGTGCCGGTCTCCAGGCGGCCCGAGTAAACCCGGACGAAGGTGAGCTTGCCCAGGTGCGGGTCGCTCATGATCTTGAACGCGAGCGCGGACAGCGGCTCGTCGACCGACGGCTTGCGCTTGACCACGAGCTCCGCGTCCTTCACGTCGTGGCCCTCGATGGCCTCGACGTCAAGCGGAGTCGGGAGGTAGCGCACGACCGCGTCGAGCAGGGGCTGAACGCCCTTGTTCTTGAACGCGGTGCCACAGAACACCGGGGTGACCGTGATGCCCTCGGACTTGCCGGACGCGATGGTGACGCGACGGACCGCGGCGTACAGCTGCTCCTCGGTGGGCTCCTGGCCCTCCAGGAACAGCTCCATGATCTCGTCGTCGTGCTCCGCGACGGTCTCGATCAGCTGGCCGCGGTACAGCTCGGCGGCCTCGGCGTGCGTGGCCGGGATGTCGACGACGTCGTACATCTCGCCCTTGGCCGCCTCGGCGGACCACACGAGCGCCTTCATGCGGACCAGGTCCACAACGCCCTTGAAGTCCAGCTCGGCACCGATCGGCAGCTGCATGATGATCGGAACGGCACCGAGCCGGTCCTTGATCATGTCGACGCAGCGGTGGAACTCGGCGCCGGTACGGTCCAGCTTGTTCACGAAGCAGATGCGCGGCACGCCGTAACGGTCGGCCTGACGCCACACCGTCTCGGACTGCGGCTCGACACCGGCGACACCGTCGAACACCGTGACGGCACCGTCGAGGACGCGCAGCGAGCGCTCCACCTCGACCGTGAAGTCGACGTGCCCGGGGGTGTCGATGATGTTGATCGTGTAGTCGTTGTCCTCAAGCGGCCAGTGACAGGTGGTGGCAGCAGAGGTGATCGTGATGCCACGCTCCTGCTCCTGCTCCATCCAGTCCATGGTGGCGGCGCCGTCGTGGACTTCACCGATCTTGTAGCTGACGCCGGTGTAGAAGAGGATCCGCTCAGTGGTGGTCGTCTTGCCCGCGTCGATGTGGGCCATGATCCCGATGTTGCGGACCCTGGCCAGGTCAAGTGAAGTGGTAGCCATAAGGCTTCGGTCTTCTCTCGGTCTCGATGTGGGTAGCGACTACCAGCGGTAGTGCGCGAAGGCCTTGTTGGACTCGGCCATCTTGTGGGTGTCCTCGCGCTTCTTCACAGCGGCACCAAGGCCGTTGGAGGCGTCGAGAAGTTCGTTGAGCAGACGCTCGGTCATGGTCTTCTCGCGACGGGCGCGGGAGTAACCGACGAGCCAGCGCAGCGCGAGCGTGCTGGCGCGACCGGGCTTGACCTCGATCGGCACCTGGTACGTCGCACCGCCGACGCGGCGGGACTTGACTTCGAGGGTCGGCTTGATGTTCTCAAGCGCGCGCTTCAGCGTGATGACCGGGTCGTTGCCCGTCTTCTCACGCAGACCCTCCATGGCGCCGTAAACGATGCGCTCGGCGGTGGAGCGCTTGCCGTTCATCAGCACCTTGTTGATGAGGGAGGTCACCAGAGGGGAACCGTAGACCGGGTCGATGATGACCGGGCGCTTCGGGGCGGGGCCCTTACGAGGCATTTTCTACTTCTCCTTCTTGGCGCCGTAGCGGCTGCGGGCCTGCTTGCGGTTCTTGACACCCTGGGTGTCCAGGGAACCTCGGATGATCTTGTAGCGAACACCCGGCAGGTCCTTCACACGGCCGCCGCGCACGAGCACGATGGAGTGCTCCTGCAGGTTGTGTCCCTCACCCGGGATGTAAGCGGTGACTTCGATCCCGCTGGTCAGACGCACACGCGCGACCTTACGCAGGGCCGAGTTCGGCTTCTTCGGGGTGGTCGTGAACACACGCGTGCAGACGCCACGACGCTGGGGCGAACCCTCGAGTGCGGGCGTCTTGTTCTTCTCGACCTTGTCCTGCCGGCCCTTCCGGACCAGCTGCTGGATCGTAGGCACTACTTCTCCGGTTTCTGTGTGCCGAATGGTGAAGCTAACCTGGAACGCCACCGACCCACGCGGTCGGGTGTGTCGAATACTGCGGACCCCTCTCCGCAAGACGGAAAGGGCGCAGATTGCGGTGGCCGCTTACGGCTCCCCTTGCGGTCAGAAGGCACGCACGGGAGCCAGGGCACACCCCAGGCACAAGGTATGAGCCTACCTACCTCACGGACTCCGGTCAAAACAAATGCCGTGGCGCCCGACACGCCGGACTTCTCCCGGTCCATTCTCGCGGCACTTCACACTTGGCGCAGCTTGTCATCGGTTCCGCGATGAAAGTCCCCGATTCGGTCCGCACCGCCACACTGGGTGAGTACGTTGACCCGTTGCCGCGCAGCGGTCACTGTGCGTCGGCCACGGGGCCGATCGGGGGAACGGGGATGGACTCATGGCGGCTGGACCTTTAGACGGGGACGAGAGCCTGGACGACCGGGTGCCGTTCCTGGCACGCCTGGAGAGCGAGGACCGCTCGGCGCTGCTGGCCCTCGGCCGCGAGCTGTCCTTCACGCCCCGGATGGTGCTCCTGCACCAGAGCGAGCCCTCGTCGCACGTGCTGATCGTGACGCACGGCTGGACGAAGGTGACGGCGGCCGCCGCCAACGGCTACGAGGCACTGCTCGCGCTGCGCGGCCCCGGAGACATCGTCGGGGAGTCCGCCGCGCTCACCGGCCGGCCGCGCTCCGCGACGGTGACGGCCCTGGAACCGGTCCGCACGGTCGCGCTCGTACGCGAACAGTTCAGGGACTTCCTGGCCCACTCCCCCGCGGTCTCCTTCGCCCTCCTCGGCCTCACCTCGGACCGTACCCGCGCCGCCGACCGCCGCCGGCTGGAGTTCGCCTCCATGAGCGTCCGCGAGCGCTTCGCCGCGCTCCTGCTCGACCTGGCCCGCACGAACGGCCGCCGCACCGAGGAGGGCGTCGAACTCTCCGTCCCGCTGAGCAAGCAGGAGCTCGCGGGCTCGGTGGGCGCGTCCCGGGAGATGGTCCAGCGCCTGCTGAAGGAACTCCGGGAGCGGGAAGCGGTGCTGACGGGCCGCCGGACGATGGTGATCCTGCGCATGGACGTCCTGCGGAGGATCGCCCGGGGATGAGACGACAGCCCGTACCGGGGCGCGCCCACGGCCCCGCAAGCGGCGGACCGCCGCGCGGTGCCCCCCCCCCGGCCACTGGGACTCCCGTGACTGCGGACCGCTTCTGTGCACACGGTCACACTTCGAGTGGGACATCCGCCCTCACACCCGGCCCACCGGTGACGCCAACCTGCATGCCAGGCGAGGCCCCCACCGAAAGGCGACCATGACCGACCCCGTGAGCCGGACGATCCTCCTGCTGGACATCGAGAAGTACAGCGACCGGGACGACGTGGAGCAGGCCTATCTGCGCCGGATGCTGTACGACATCACGGACCGCGCGCTGGAGAGCGCCGGCATCGACGAGCGGCTGCGCCTGCGGGCCGACCGCGGCGACTCGGTGATGGAGCTGATCGACGCCAACGCCTCCGTCACGGCACTGCTGCGCACCCTGCTCACCGAGGTGCCCGAGCTGCTCCGCGCGGTCAACCGGACGGCGTCCAGCTCGGCCCAGATCCGGCTGCGCGGTGTCGTCGCCACCGGCTACGTCGCCGTCGACGAGCTCAACGGCTGGGTCGGCTCCGACCTCAACCAAGCCTGCCGGCTCCTCGACGCCGGGCTGCTGCGCGCGGCCTTGCGGGAGCGGCCGGACGACTTCGCGCTGTGCGTCTCCGAGAACGTGCACGCGGGGATCGTGCGGCACGACCACCGGGGCGTCCCGGCGAACGACTTCCACCCGGTGACGGTGGACAGCAAGAACGGACCCCTGCGGGCCTGGCTGCACGGCCCGGCTCCGTACGGGGCCAGGGGCCACAGTGAAAGAGGGGGAGCCCCGGCGCCGGACTGCTCGGGGGAGAGCCCGGCGCCGGGGGCGGCCCCCTCCGGCCCCCGATCGGAACCACCGGCGGCGACGGCGCCGAGAGCGACGGCAGTGACGGAGGCGCAGCCGACGGCGACGGATTCGGAGACGGCGGAGGCGCAGCCGGCGGCGGTCACGGATTCGGAGACGGCGCAGGTGCGGCCGACGGCGGAGGTCCCCGAACCGCACGAGTCCGCCCGGCCCGAACAGCCCGAGCAGCGCAAGCAGCCCGAGCCCGAGCGGCAACCCGCACGTTCCGCCGCGCCGCCCGCGAACGTCGTCTTCGACTTCGGCGGCGGCTCCCCCAGCTTCGGCGGGAGCCTTGTCGCGGGGGACCAGCACGGGGTGTCCGGCGGACAGGTCACCGGAGACGTCCACCTGGGCCGGAGCGGGGGTGAGCCCGCGTGACGGCGCCCGCGCCCGCGCGGGGCGGCTTCGACGACGTACCACCGCCGGACGCGCCCTGGCACGGAGGGGCGCACCCGGACCCGGAGGCGGGCGCCGACGAGCCCGAGGAGGAGACCCAGGAGGCCAGGGCCGCACAGCGCGAACTCGTCGCGCACACCCCGGGCTTCATCTTCGGCGAGGCGGCGTCCTTCGGCGGCAGCGTGGTCGCCGGGGCCCAGCACGGGGTGTCGGCGGGCGGCTCGGCCCGTGACGTGTTCATGGGCGGCAAGACGGAGATCCACCACCACGGGTCGGCCGCGTCGGCGGCGTACGTCTCCGGGGAGATCCCCCGGCAGCGGCTCGACGCGCTCGCCGCGGTCTTCGTCGAGGGCCCCTCCTTCGCCGCCGCCCTGGCCCGGCTGCGCGACGAGCGCGTCCTCGTCCTCGCCGGCGCCCACTCCACCGGCCGCCACGCCGCCGCGCTGATGCTCCTGCACCACCTGGGCGTGCCCGCCGTGCACGCGCTGTCCGCCGAGACAGGCCCGGCGAACCTGGGCGCCCAGCTCACCGCGCCCGGCGGCCACGTCCTGCGCGATCTGCCGCTGAGCCGCAACCGCCCGCTGCGCGACACCCACCTGTACGCGGCCCGCGACCGGCTCGCGAAGACCGGCGGGTATCTGGTCGTGACCCTGGAGAACTCCCCGTTCCTGCTGGGGGTCAGCCCCTCAGTCTGGGAACCCCCGGAAGCGGCCGAAGTGCTGCGCGCCCACCTTTCCTGCCTGCGGGAAGAACCGGGAGACCTCGCCGGCCTGCTGGACCTCGGCCCCGTCCGCGACTTCCTCTCGCGCGGCGCCCACCGCCCCGCCGAGGCGGCCCGCTTCGCCGTCGAGGTCGCCCGCTACGACGGCAGCGAGCAAGCGGCGGCCCGTCTCACCGACTTCGGGCAGGCGGCGGTCGAACAGCAGTGCCGCGAGTGGCTCGGCGACCCCGAGTCCACCCTGCGCGACAAGGCGTTCCTCATCTCGCTCGCCGTCTTCGACCAGGCACCCTACGTGCTCGCCGCCGAACTCGCCGACAAGCTGTACGTGCACTTCCAGCGGCTCCAGCACCCCGAACAGCCGCCGGAGATCCCGGTGTTCGGGCTCGCCGCCGAGACCCGGCTGGAGCGGGCCTGGGCCGAGGGCGAGGTACGGGTCGAAACCACCAAATGGGGCGCGGTGCCGCAGTTCACGGCCCGCTTCAAGAAGGAGAACACCCCCCGGGTACTGCTCGGCGAGGTCTGGACCGGCCATCCGTCGGCACGGCCCGCGCTGGTCTCCTGGCTGAAGGACCTGGCCCAGGACAGACGTCCGGTCGTCCGGACCCGGGCCGCCGCGGCCGCCGCGCTGCTGGCCCACGCCGACCTGCCCTCGGCGATGGAACTGCTGATCGACGGCTGGGCGGTGTCCAAGGTGTTCGGTTCCCGGCTCACCGCCGCCAACACGCTCACGCTCGCCCAGTTCCTCGACACGCCCGTCGTCCTGCGTCTGCTCACCCAGTGGTGCACGGACACCCACTGGGCCCGCCGCTGGACCGCCATCCGCGCCTTCGGCCTGCTCACCCCGCTGCGCCCCGACCTCGCGGGCCCGGCGCTGAGCGCGCTCGCCGCCCGCGCCCGGGCCGGCGGCGGCAGCAAGACCGAGTCGAGCAACCTGGTCGACTCGACGGCCCTGCTGCTCTCGGTGGGCGCGCGGCGCGGCGAGATGCTCTCCGAACTGGTGCGCCTGCTCCACCACGACACGGCCTCGGTGCGCACCCTCGCGCTGGCCGCGTTCGTGCGCGCCTGCGACAACGCCGAGGAGGGCGCGCTCGTCGAGTGGTACGCCGACACGGGCATGTACGAGCCGGACTCCGCCCGTGACCTGGCCACCCTCTGGCGGACCTCGCTCGGCGACCGCGGGCAGACCCGTGGCGCCCTGACCGCCCTGCACACCTGGGTGCGGCTGGCCGAGCACCGCGCGGACGTCGCGCAGGCCCTGGAGCTGCTGCTGCCCGCGCTGATCCTCACCGCGAACGACCGCGATCGGCTGAGCCACGGGCTGGTCAACCTGCGCGCCCCGGACGGCTCGCGCCCAGCCGTGGCCGACCGGCTGCTCGGCCTTCTGATCCCCTCCACCCCAGATCCATCGAGGAGTTGAACCATGGCGGAGTTCCGCCGTCAGCCGGAGTGGCAGCAGGACGCCAACCGGCACACCGCGCTCATCGACCCGGTGCTCACCGTGCGGCCCATCGCGCGCTTCGACTACACCGTCCGCCGGACGGTCACCGCGATCGACCACGCGCTGGTCTTCGTCACCGCGAAGGGCACGTACGACGTCTACACACCGCCGCACCGGCCCAGCCGCTCGGACGCGGCCACCCGCCGCTACACCTCCGTCTACGAGGTGGACATGGGCAGCCACCCCGTCCAGCTCGCGCTGGAGATGCCGAGCGACGACGACGCGTTCGCCTTCGGCGCCACGGCCGATCTGACCTGGCGGGTCGCGGACCCGATCGCCTACGTGGCGAGCGGCGAGCGTGACGTGCCGACGCGGCTCACCCGTGAACTGCACCAGCTCGCACGGCCGGTGAGCCGTGCCTTCTCCATCGAGGACAGCCCGGCCGCCGAGCGCGCGGTCCAGCGGGCCGTGGAGTCGGGCGGTTTCGCCACGGGCATCGGGCTCGCCGTGACCTGTGCCGTACGGCTGCGGCTGGACGACGAGGCGGTCGCGCACCGGCGGCGGCAGCGGAGCCTGCGCTACGAGTCCGACATGCTCGACCCCGAGCACGAGTTCCGGCTCCGGCTGGCCCGTCAGCAGTACGAACTGGAGACACTGCGCCAGCAGCAGGACCACCAGCTGATCGCGGAGAAGATCAACTTCTACCAGTACCACCTCCAGAACGGAGGTGTCGCCGCCTGGGCCCTGCATCTGTCCCAGCACCCCGAGGACACCAAGATGGTCATCGGGACCATCCAGAAGGACCAGCTGTCGATCATCAGAGGACAGCTCCAGGTCCTCGCGGGGGACACCCTGGAGGACTTCCAGAAGGCGGAGTCGGCGCGCTCGACCCTGCGGGCCGTCGACGAGCTGATCCAACAGCAGGCGCCTCCGGCGCCGCGGGACGGCCAGGGGGCACTGCCCGCCGGTGTGACGCCCGGACAGCCGCAGACACCGCCCCAGCCGCCGTATCCGGGCCAGTCTCCCTACCCCGGCCCGTCACCCCAGCCGCCGTACACGGACCGGACACCGTACGGCGACCACTCTCCGTACGACGGCGACCGCCCCGCGTACGAGGGTGGCCGGGCCACGGACACCGGACAGTCCCCGTACGCGGGCGGTCAGCCGCCCTACGTGGGCCGGCCGCCGTACACGGGTGACCCGGGTGCCACGGGCGGTCAGCCGCCGTACACGGGTGACCCGGGCGCCGCCGGCGGTCAGCCCTCGTACACCGGATCGCCTGCGTACGCGGGGCAACCGCCGTACGCGGGTGACCGGTCCCCGTACGCGGGCGGTCCGGACGCCGGCTTCCCCGCGGTCCCGGAGCGGCCCCACAGCCCCGCGGGCCCGTACGGACCGCCCTCCCCGGCGCCGTACCCCACCGCGGGACCGGCACCGGCCGTGCCGCCCTTGCCCGGTCCCCGGGCCGACGCGCCGCCGGACGGCGCTCCGGAGGGCGAGCCCGCGTGACCACACCGGCCGGGGCGCCGCCGGCCGCCGCCCCGCTCACCGGCTGACGTCCCCGCGCAGCCACCAGCCACACCGAAGGAGCCGTCATGTCCCAGCCTCCAGGCCCGGCCCACGAACCCCCGTACCCGGGGCCCCTGTATCCCGGGGCCACGACCCCGCCGCCCGAGCACCCCGCGGCCTCCGCTCCCCCGCCGCAGTACCCCGGGGCGGGAGCCGCGAGCGCGGCGCCGCCGTACCCGGGAGCGGGCAGCCCGGCGCCCCTGTACCCGGGATCCGCGGGCCCTCCGCATCAGTACCCCGGAGGTCCCGGACCCGGCGGACCTGCGCCGCAGTACCCCGGAGCGGCGGCCGGAAGCACCGCACCTCCGTACCTGGGGGCGGGAGCCGGAAGCCCCGCACCCCAGTACCCGGGAACGGGCAGCCCCGGACCCCAGTACCCCACGGCCGGGACCGCGGCCGGTGGCCAGGATCCTCGGTACCCCGGGGACCCGGGACCCGGCGGACCCGGGCCGCAGTACCCGGGGACGGCGGGGCCCGGCCCGCAGTACCAGGGAGCCGATCCGCGGTTCGCGGGGCAGCAGCCGCAGCCGGCGCCGTTCGTCCCCCGGCCCGCCGCCGCTCCGGACGATCTCGACTACCGCCACCAGGGCTCACGCGTCCACCTGGCGAGTCATCAGCGCGGCACCGACGCCACCGCCGTCGGACAGCTCGCCACACAGATCCCGGGGGCCCTGGTGAGCCTCGCCGTGGTGTCGGCCCTCGCGCTGGGGATCTTCGGCACGGTCGTGGGCTGGCTGGTCATCGTGGCCTGGGTGGCCTCCGGAGCACTCGTCTTCCACCGGCCCACCGAACTGCGCTTCGCCCGGCACGTGCTCAAACTGCGCCCGCCGCTGGCCGACGAGCGCGCCCGGCTGGAGCCGATCTGGCGCGAGGTCACCGCCCGGGCCGGGATCGAGGCGAACACGTACGAGCTGATGGTGGAGAACAGTGACGACCTGAACGCGGTCGCCGTCGCCGGCCATGTCGTCGGCGTCACCACGTACTCCCTGAACAAGATCCCCAGCAGCAACCTCGCCGCCGTACTCGCCCATGAACTCGGCCACCACACGGGCGGTCACGCCTGGGCCGGCCTCCTCGGCTACTGGTACTCCCTGCCCGGCCGCCTGGCCTGGGCGTTCACCCGCGGGATGGCCAGGATCGCGCTCGCCGTCGCCGGAGTCTTCTCGGCCGCCGCGACCGGACTGCTGATCCTCTTCATGGGGATGTTCGTGGTCGCCGGGTTCCTCGTCGCCTGGTACATCACCATCCCCCTGGTCGTCGCGCCCTACCTCCTCGCCTGGGCGGGCCGCCTCGGCGAACTGCGCGCCGACCAGCAGTCCGCCGCCCTCGGCTTCGCCCCCGAGATGGCCGAGGTCCTGCGCCACTTCCAGGCCGAGGAGGACGCGGCGAAGGCGGCCGCAGCCGGCCAGGGCAAGAAGCTCCAGGAGCCCACCGGCCTCGCGAAGCTGCTCTCCACCCACCCGGACAACTACACCCGGCTGCGCGCCCTGGAGCCGTATCTCCAGCTCCCTCGCTAGGACCGGCTCCGGGCACGGACCCGACGCGGACCGGGAACGCCGAAGGGCGGTCACCCCCTCGGGGATGACCGCCCTTCGTACTACTGCCTACTGCCTACCGCTTACTGGTTGTACGGACCGTAGTCGTAGTCCTCCAGCGGGACGGCCTGGCCGGAGCCCGTGCCGAACGGCGAGTAGTCGATGTCGTCGTAGCCGACGGCCGAGTACATCGCGGCCTTGGCCTCCTCGGTCGGCTCGACCCGGATGTTGCGGTAGCGGGACAGACCCGTACCGGCCGGGATGAGCTTACCGATGATGACGTTCTCCTTGAGGCCGATCAGGGAGTCGGACTTGGCGTTGATCGCCGCGTCCGTCAGAACCCTGGTCGTCTCCTGGAAGGACGCCGCCGACAGCCACGACTCGGTCGCAAGCGAGGCCTTGGTGATACCCATCAGCTGCGGACGGCCGGAGGCCGGGTGGCCGCCTTCCGTGACCACACGACGGTTCTCGGTCTCGAACTTCGAACGCTCGACCAGCTCGCCGGGCAGCAGCTCCGCGTCGCCCGACTCGATGATCGTCACACGGCGCAGCATCTGCCGGATGATGATCTCGATGTGCTTGTCGTGGATCGACACACCCTGCGAGTTGTAGACCTTCTGGACCTCGCCGACCAGGTGGACCTGGACGGCACGCTGACCCAGGATGCGCAGCACGTCGTGCGGGTTGGTGGCACCCACGGTGAGCTTCTGGCCCACCTCGACGTGCTCGCCCTCCGACACCAGGAGACGGGCGCGCTTCGAGATCGGGAACGCCGTCTCTTCGCTGCCGTCGTCCGGGGTGACGACGAGCTTCTTGGTCTTCTCGGTCTCCTCGATCCGCACGCGGCCGGAGGCCTCGGAGATCGGGGCGACACCCTTCGGCGTACGGGCTTCGAAGAGCTCGACGACACGGGGCAGACCCTGGGTGATGTCGTCACCGGCCACACCACCGGTGTGGAAGGTACGCATCGTCAGCTGGGTACCGGGCTCACCGATGGACTGGGCGGCGATGATGCCGACCGCCTCACCGATGTCGACCAGCTTGCCGGTGGCCAGCGAGCGGCCGTAGCACATGGCGCAGGTGCCGACGGCGGACTCACAGGTCAGGACCGAACGGGTCTTGACCTCCTCGATGCCGTGCTTGACCAGCTCGTCGATGAGGACGTCGCCGAGGTCGGTGTTGGCCGGGGCCAGCACCTTGCCGTCGACGGTGATGTCCTCGGCCAGCGCACGGGCGTACACGCTGGTCTCGACGTTCTCCGTCTTGCGCAGCACGCCGTCCTCGCCGCGCTCGGCGATGGCCAGACGCAGACCACGGTCGGTGCCGCAGTCCTCCTCGCGAATGATGACGTCCTGCGAGACGTCCACCAGACGACGGGTGAGGTAACCCGAGTCGGCGGTACGCAGGGCGGTGTCCGCCAGACCCTTACGGGCACCGTGCGTGGAGATGAAGTACTCCAGCACGGACAGGCCCTCACGGAAGGACGCCTTGATGGGACGCGGGATCGTCTCGTTCTTGGCGTTCGACACCAGACCACGCATACCGGCGATCTGACGCATCTGCATCATGTTGCCTCGTGCGCCCGAGTTCACCATCATCGAGACCGGGTTGGTCTTCGGGAAGTTCGCGTTCATCGCCTCGGCGACCTCGTTGGTCGCCTTGGTCCAGATCGCGATGAGCTCCTGCGTGCGCTCTTCCTTGGTGATCAGACCGCGCTCGTACTGCTTCTGGACCTTCTCGTCCAGGTCCTCGTAGCCCTTGACGATCGCGCGCTTCGCATCCGGAACGACGATGTCGGAGATGGCCACGGTGACGCCGGAACGGGTCGCCCAAAAGAAGCCGGCCGCCTTCAGGTTGTCGAGCGTCGCCGCCACGATGACCTTGGGGTAGCGCTCGGCGAGGTCGTTGACGATCTCGGAGAGCTGCTTCTTGCCGACCTCGTAGTCGACGAAGGGGTAGTCCTCGGGCAGCAGCTCGTTGAAAAGCGCGCGGCCCAGGGTCGTCCGCAGGCGGAAGGTGTCACCCTGCTGCCACTCCGGGTCGCCCTCCTCCTGCGCCGGCGGGGTCCAGCCGCGCGGCGGGATGGTGCCCACCGGGAAGCGGATGTCCACGCGCGACTGGAGCGAGAGCTCCTTGGCGTCGAACGCCATGATCGCCTCGGCCACGGAAGCGAAGGAGCGGTCCTCGCCCTTCACGTTCCGCAGGTCGCCGTCGGTGGTCAGGAAGAACAGACCGAGGACCATGTCCTGGGTCGGCATCGTGACCGGGCGGCCGTCGGCCGGCTTGAGGATGTTGTTCGAGGACAGCATCAGGATGCGGGCCTCGGCCTGCGCCTCCGCGGAGAGCGGCAGGTGCACGGCCATCTGGTCACCGTCGAAGTCCGCGTTGAACGCGGTGCAGACGAGCGGGTGGATCTGGATGGCCTTGCCCTCGACCAGCTGAGGCTCGAAGGCCTGGATGCCGAGGCGGTGCAGCGTGGGCGCACGGTTCAGCAGAACCGGGTGCTCGGCGATGACCTCTTCGAGGACGTCGTACACGACCGTGCGGCCGCGCTCGACCATCCGCTTGGCGCTCTTGATGTTCTGCGCGTGGTTCAGGTCGACCAGGCGCTTCATCACGAACGGCTTGAAGAGCTCCAGCGCCATGGCCTTGGGCAGACCACACTGGTGCAGCTTCAGCTGCGGACCGACGACGATCACGGAACGCGCGGAGTAGTCCACACGCTTGCCGAGCAGGTTCTGACGGAATCGACCCTGCTTGCCCTTGAGCATGTCGGACAGCGACTTCAGCGGACGGTTGCCGGGGCCCGTCACCGGGCGGCCACGACGGCCGTTGTCGAAGAGCGCGTCGACGGCCTCCTGGAGCATGCGCTTCTCGTTGTTCACGATGATCTCGGGGGCACCGAGGTCGAGAAGGCGCTTCAGGCGGTTGTTGCGGTTGATCACACGGCGGTACAGGTCGTTCAGGTCGGAGGTCGCGAAGCGGCCACCGTCCAGCTGCACCATCGGGCGAAGGTCCGGCGGGATGACCGGCACGCAGTCGAGCACCATGCCCTTGGGGCTGTTGCTCGTCTGAAGGAACGCGGAGACGACCTTGAGGCGCTTGAGCGCACGGGTCTTCTTCTGGCCCTTGCCGGTGCGGATGATCTCGCGGAGGCGCTCGGCCTCCTCGTTCAGGTCGAAGGACTCGAGGCGCTTCTGAAGCGCCGCGGCACCCATCGAACCGTCGAAGTACGTGCCGAAGCGGTCACGCAGCTCGCGGTAGAGGAGCTCGTCGCCCTCCAGGTCCTGGACCTTGAGGTTCTTGAAGCGGGTCCACACCTCGTCGAGACGGTCGATCTCGCGCTGCGCACGGTCGCGCAGCTGCTTCATCTCACGCTCGGCACCCTCGCGCACCTTGCGGCGCACGTCGGCCTTGGCACC
Organism: Streptomyces sp. NPDC005281; assembly: GCF_040607495.1. Classification (NCBI taxonomy): domain Bacteria; kingdom Bacillati; phylum Actinomycetota; class Actinomycetes; order Kitasatosporales; family Streptomycetaceae; genus Streptomyces; species Streptomyces sp. NPDC005281. Next base: position 83,094 of record NZ_JBEXGX010000028.1, read on the forward strand.
CTCGGCCTCGAGCTCGGCCAGGTCGGTCTCGAGCTTCTTGGCGCGGGCCTCGAGGTCGGCGTCGCGACGGTTCTCGACCTGCTGACGCTCGACGGAGACGTGCGCCTCCAGCGAGGGCAGGTCGCGGGTGCGGCGCTCCTCGTCCACGAACGTGATCATGTACGCGGCGAAGTAGATGACCTTCTCGAGGTCCTTCGGGGCGAGGTCGAGCAGGTAGCCAAGACGCGACGGAACGCCCTTGAAGTACCAGATGTGGGTGACGGGAGCGGCCAGCTCGATGTGGCCCATCCGCTCACGACGCACCTTGGCGCGAGTGACCTCGACGCCACAGCGCTCGCAGATGATGCCCTTGAAGCGGACACGCTTGTACTTACCGCAGTAGCACTCCCAGTCCCGGGTCGGACCGAAGATCTTCTCGCAGAAGAGTCCGTCCTTTTCGGGCTTGAGGGTGCGGTAGTTGATGGTCTCAGGCTTCTTGACCTCGCCGTGGCTCCACTGACGGATGTCGTCAGCGGTGGCCAGACCGATCCGGAGCTCATCGAAGAAGTTGACGTCGAGCACTATGCGTCAATCCCTCTCAGGGTTGTAAGTCTTAGGGGTCTGATACGGGGGTCCTGGGGCCGGCGGGCCTTGATCACCTTTTCCACAGGTGGTCAAGGCCCTGCCGGACTCCCGTCAGACCTCTTCGACGCTGCTCGGCTCGCGCCGGGACAGGTCGATGCCGAGCTCCTCCGCCGCGCGGAAGACGTCCTCGTCGGTGTCGCGCATCTCGATGGACATGCCGTCCGAGGACAGCACCTCCACGTTGAGGCACAGGGACTGCATCTCCTTGATGAGCACCTTGAAGGACTCGGGGATGCCGGGCTCGGGGATGTTCTCGCCCTTGACGATGGCCTCGTAGACCTTCACGCGGCCGGTCACGTCGTCGGACTTGATCGTCAGCAGCTCCTGGAGGGCGTAAGCGGCGCCGTACGCCTCCAGCGCCCACACCTCCATCTCACCGAAGCGCTGGCCACCGAACTGAGCCTTACCACCCAGCGGCTGCTGGGTGATCATCGAGTACGGACCGGTCGAGCGGGCGTGCAGCTTGTCGTCGACCAGGTGGTGGAGCTTGAGGATGTACATGTACCCGATCGAGACCGGGTCCGGGAACGGCTCACCGGAGCGGCCGTCGAACAGCCTCGCCTTGCCGGACGGGAGGACCAGACGGTCGCCGTCGCGGTTGGGCAGGGTGTGCTCGAAGAGACCCGCGAGCTCGTCCTCACGCGCACCGTCGAAGACGGGGGTGGCGACGTTGGTGCCCGGGGCGACCTTGTCGGCTCCGATGGCCTGGAGGCGCTGGGCCCACTCGTCCCCGAGACCGGAGACGTCCCAGCCGCGGCTGGCGAGCCAGCCGAGGTGGATCTCCAGGACCTGTCCCGGGTTCATTCGGGACGGGACACCCAGCGGGTTGAGGATGATGTCGACCGGGGTGCCGTCCTCCAGGAACGGCATGTCCTCGATCGGCAGGATCTTCGAGATGACACCCTTGTTGCCGTGACGGCCGGCGAGCTTGTCACCGTCCGTGATCTTGCGCTTCTGCGCCACGTAGACACGAACCAGCTGGTTCACGCCCGGCGGCAGCTCGTCGCCCTCTTCACGGTCGAAGACGCGGACGCCGATGACCTTGCCGATCTCGCCGTGCGGGACCTTCAGCGAGGTGTCACGGACCTCACGGGCCTTCTCACCGAAGATCGCGCGCAGCAGGCGCTCCTCCGGCGTCAGCTCGGTCTCGCCCTTGGGCGTGACCTTGCCGACGAGGATGTCGCCGGCGACGACCTCGGCACCGATGCGGATGATGCCGCGCTCGTCGAGGTCGGCGAGGACCTCCTCGGAGACGTTCGGGATGTCCCGGGTGATCTCCTCCGGGCCGAGCTTGGTGTCACGGGCGTCGACCTCGTGCTCCTCGATGTGGATCGAGGAGAGGACGTCGTCCTGCACGAGGCGCTGCGACAGGATGATCGCGTCCTCGTAGTTGTGACCCTCCCACGGCATGAACGCGACGAGCAGGTTCTTGCCCAGCGCCATCTCGCCGTCCTCGGTCGCGGGACCGTCGGCCAGGACCTGGCCCTCGATCACGCGGGCGCCCTCGTCCACGACAACCTTCTGGTTGACGGAGGTGCCCTGGTTCGACCGGGAGAACTTGTGCAGGCGGTACGTGGTGTACGTGCCGTCGTCGTTGGCGGTGGTGATGTAGTCCGCGGAGACCTCCTGGACCACACCGTCCTTCTCCGACTTCAGGACGTCACCGGCGTCGACCGCGCAGCGGTACTCCATGCCGGTGCCGACCAGCGGCGCCTCGGACTTGATGAGCGGAACGGCCTGACGCATCATGTTCGCGCCCATGAGGGCACGGTTGGCGTCGTCGTGCTCCAGGAACGGGATCATCGCGGTCGCGACCGACACCATCTGGCGCGGGGAGACGTCCATGTAGTCGACGTCCTCACCGGGGACGTAGTCGACCTCTCCGCCACGACGGCGGACCAGGACGCGGGACTCCTCGAAGCGGAACTCCTCCGTCAGCGGCGCGTTGGCCTGCGCGATGACGAACCGGTCCTCTTCGTCGGCCGTGAGGTAGTCGACCTCGTCGGTGACGACACCGCCGGTGACCCGGCGGTACGGCGTCTCGACGAAACCGAACGCGTTCACGCGGCCGTAGGAGGCGAGCGAGCCGATCAGACCGATGTTCGGGCCTTCAGGGGTCTCGATCGGGCACATGCGGCCGTAGTGCGACGGGTGCACGTCACGGACCTCGAAGCCGGCCCGCTCACGGGAGAGACCACCCGGGCCAAGAGCCGACAGACGGCGCTTGTGGGTGAGACCCGACAGCGGGTTGTTCTGGTCCATGAACTGCGACAGCTGGCTGGTGCCGAAGAACTCCTTGATGGAGGCGACGACCGGCCGGATGTTGATCAGGGTCTGCGGCGTGATCGCCTCGACGTCCTGAGTCGTCATGCGCTCGCGGACGACGCGCTCCATACGAGCCAGACCCGTGCGGACCTGGTTCTGGATGAGCTCGCCGACGTTGCGCAGACGACGGTTGCCGAAGTGGTCGATGTCGTCGGTCTCGACGACGATCGAGGTGCCGTTGACACCAACGGTCTCGGTCTCACCGGCGTGCAGCTTCACCAGGTACTTGATCGACGAGATGATGTCCTCGACGGTCAGGATGCCCGCGTCGAGCGGGGCGGTGCCGGCCAGCTTCTTGTTGACCTTGTACCGGCCGACCTTGGCGAGGTCGTAGCGCTTCGGGTTGAAGTAGAGGTTCTCCAGAAGCGTCTGCGCGGCCTCACGGGTCGGCGGCTCGCCAGGACGCAGCTTGCGGTAGATGTCGAGCAGCGCGTCGTCCTGGCCCTGGGTGTGGTCCTTCTCCAGGGTGGCGCGCATGGACTCGTACTCGCCGAACTCCTCGAGGATCTGCTCGGTGGTCCAGCCGAGAGCCTTCAGGAGAACGGTGACGGACTGCTTGCGCTTGCGGTCGATGCGGACACCGACCATGTCGCGCTTGTCAATCTCCATCTCCAGCCAGGCACCCCGGGACGGGATGACCTTGGTCGAGAAGATGTCCTTGTCGGACGTCTTGTCGATGGAGGAGTCGAAGTAGACACCCGGCGAGCGGACCAGCTGCGACACGACGACACGCTCGGTGCCGTTGATGACGAAGGTGCCCTTGTTGGTCATGAGCGGGAAGTCGCCCATGAAGACCGTCTGGGACTTGATCTCGCCGGTCTCGTTGTTGGTGAACTCGGCGGTGACGAAGAGCGGGGCCGCGTACGTGAAGTCGCGGTCCTTGCACTCGTCGATGGAGTTCTTCGGAGGCTCGAAGCGGTGGTCGCGGAACGTCAGCGACATCGACCCACTGAAGTCCTCGATCGGGGAGATCTCCTCGAAGATCTCCTCCAGACCGGACTTGGTGGGGACGTCCTGTCCACTGTCCAGGGCCGCCTCGACACGAGCCTTCCACGCGTCGTTGCCGAGCAGCCAGTCGAAGCTCTCGGTTTGCAGCGCAAGAAGGTTCGGAACCTCGAGGGGCTCCTTGATCTTTGCAAAGGAGATGCGCAGCGGGGCGGTGCTGGCGCCGTTGTTCGTATTCGCGGACGAGGCAGTGCGCGAGGCGGCCAAGAGGGGGTCCTTCCGAGGGCTCGGACTCACTACGCGCGTACCGGTCCCATGTCGGACAAAGCGTCGGGCCGTTTCCGATCCGGCCGGATAAAGGCCAGGTCAGAGATGATCCAACCGTCGATGCTCAAACACGGGTATGCCCCTGGTGACGGGCAGGAGGCAGCTAACAGGCAGCGCAAAGGGTCAGTGTAGCCACTAGGCCCACTGATGTCCAGTCCCGGTTTCTTGAGACTCCCACTGTTCTCAACACCTGCGGCAAGCCACGCCCTCAATGCACATCGATACTGCCCTCTTCGTCAGCGATCCATGCCTCGGATACGGATCGTTGTGACGACGCGTCCTGAGAATTGCGCGCTGCGTGCGGTTCGTCAAGGCCCCCCAAGCCCAAAGCAAGTGCCGCGATCGTCACGTCCGGCCCGTCTTGCAACCCGTCTCTCTGCCTGTCACAGGGCGGCCGGAGGCACAACGAAGATCACCATACTCGTCGCGACCTCCAGCGCAAGGCTGCCGCTTCAGGGACCCCCTGGAACGCCGAAGAGCGACCACCCAGTTGGGTGATCGCTCTTCGGTGCGTCAGCGTTACAGCGCTACGAGAGCGGCTGTGACAGCTTCACAGGAGTCCTGGGGGGACTCGTCGAGTTACTTGACCTCGACGGAGGCGCCGGCGCCCTTGAGGGACTCGGCAGCCTTCTCGGCGGCCTCCTTGGTGACCTTCTCGAGGACGGGCTTCGGAGCGCCGTCGACGAGGTCCTTGGCCTCCTTCAGACCCAGCGAGGTGAGCTCACGCACGACCTTGATGACCTGGATCTTCTTCTCGCCGGCACCCGTGAGGATGACGTCGAACTCGTCCTGCTCCTCGACGGCCTCGACGGCGACGGGGCCGACCGGGGCAGCGGCGACCGCGGCGGCGGCGGTGACGTCGAACTTCTCCTCGAAGGCCTTCACGAACTCGGCGAGCTCGATGAGGGTGAGGTTCTCGAACTGCGCGAGCAGCTCGTCCTGGGACAGCTTCGCCATGATGGCGTCCTTCCACTAATTCGGCAGGTGCCGGATGTACTGGTGAGGCGGGCGTACGTTCGGCCCGCTACGACCGTCGCCTCAGGCGGCGGTCAATGCGCGAGCCGAATTACTCGGCACCGCCCTGCTCGGCCTGCTTGACACGAAGCGCCTCCGCGGTGCGGACGAACTTCGAGGGCAGGGCCTGGAAGAGGCGAGCAGTCTGCGTCTGCTTGCCCTTGAAGGCACCCGCCAGCTTGGCGAGCAGAACCTCGCGGGACTCGAGGTCCGCAAGCTTCTTGATCTCGTCGGCGGACAGCGCCTTACCGTCAAGGACACCGCCCTTGATGACGAGGTTCGGGTTGTCCTTGGCGAAGTCACGAAGACCCTTCGCCGACGTCACCGGGTCACCGGTGATGAAGGCGACCGCCGTCGGACCGTTGAACAGGTCGTCGAGCGTGGAGATCCCGGCCTCGTTGGCCGCAATCTTGGTCAGCGTGTTCTTCACCACGGCGTACTGGGCGTCTTCACCGAGCGAACGACGCAGCGTCTTGAGCTGCGCCACGGTGAGACCCCGGTACTCGGTCAGCACGGCGGCGTTCGAGCTGCGGAACTGGTCCGCGAGCTCGGCTACCGCGGCAGCCTTGTCGGGCCTTGCCATAGAGCGTCGGCCTCCTTCCGGGTGATGAGGACCGCTCAGAAGGCACTGACAAAACAAAACGCCCCGGCGCAGGCGCACGGGGCGTAGCTCCACCGGATTCCTCCGCACGCTGAGCGTGCGAACTCCGGGAACACATCCACGAATCACCTGCGCGGGTCGTCCGCAGTTTCAGCGGATCCTTCGGTCACCACGCCCTCTTGCGAGTGCGAGGCAACGACCAGCGGTCTTTGGCTTCTCGAGGAGAGTACGTGAAGGGGACGGCGTCAAGCAAATCCGGCCGAACGGCCCGGCCGCCCGCCCTCCCCGCGGGCTCCGCCGGCGCGGATCAGCCCTGCTGGGCGCCCTTCATCATCTCGGCGAGATCGACGGTGTCCTTGGCCGGCGGAGCGGTCACGGTCACGGGCTTGTTGAACTCCAGGAAGGTGACGGTCATGTCGAGGGGACCCTTGTCCGCGGCCCCCCGCATACGGAACTGCTTGGTGTGGTCGGCACCGTCGATCCACATGTCCATCGTGATCGCGTCGATGCCCATCTTCGAGTACTGGTCGAGCGCCTTCTCCCGCTTCTCCCGTGTGGCCTTGTCCCGGCCCTGGAGAGACTTGCGGAACTCGGCGAGGGTGACCGTCCCCTTGTAGTGCGTGGTCCTCACCCCGGCGACGGTCTCGGTCCCGACCTTCTTCACGTTCTTCGAGCCGGTGAGGAACGTGGACTCGGTGGCCGGGTTCTTGTCGGCCTGTCCCCCGCCCAGCTGGTCCGCGTTCAGGTTCTTGTCCGCGCCCAGGGCGGACATGTCGAACTTGATCCAGCTCTTGCCGTTCATCTCCTTGGCGGCCTCGGCGCCCGCGCCGATGTACATCGCATTGCCCACGAGCCGTATCTCGACCGGGCCGTCGGTGGCCTGGTCCTCGGCGGTCATCTTCATGCTCATGGCCAGCGGCTTCATGCTCATCGCCGCCTCACCGCTGACGCGGCCCTCTCCCGGGACCTTGCCGGTCATGCGGTAGCGGAGCGAGGTGATGTCCTCGGTCTTCTTCGCCGCCTTCGCCACGGCCGCTGCGGGCGTGAGAGCGGGCGACTCCTGCGCGGCGCCCTTCGAACAGCCCACCGCGCCCCCGCCGAGGACCAGCGCCACGAGGGCGGCTCCGGTCGCCCGGCGCCGTACCGCGTTGTTCACAGAAGACTTCAAGGTTCCCCCCAAGGAACAGATGCACGATTCACAGATTCGGCGCGAGCGTAGCCCAGGAGATTCCGGCGATCACCTGGGTTTTCGCGCGGCCGGCCTGCGTACGACGTGCCCTCGGGGCCGGGCGAGGTCCGGGAGGGGTGGTGCCGGGCTCAGGAGGGGGAGGCGGTGCCGGAACCGGTCGACGTGTCGCCGCTGCCCGGTGTCATGCCCTGTGCCTTCAGGAGGTCCTTGAAGTCCTCGGTGTCACCGGCCGGGGGCGCCGCGGCGGAGACCTTCACCCCGTAGTCGCTGTAGTACGTCGTGGAGGACATCGTGCCGGTCGACATCGCGGCCTTGGAGACCGCCTTGACGAGCAGGTCCTTGCCGTCGACCCAGATGTCCACGTCCTCGGTGGTGATGCCAGCCGTGGTGAACTGCTTCTTCATGTCGGAGAGCTGGCTCGCGGTGAGGTGGGAGCTCCTGGCCGCGAGGTCGCTCACGTCCACCGTGCCCGCGTAGTGCGTGGTCCGCTGACCGCGGACCGTCTCCTCGCCGACCTTCTTGACGTCCCCGGACGCCAGCAGGAGCTTCACCGACTGGTTCGGCGAGCTGTTCTGCATCTGGTCCTTCAGGAGCGCGCCGGAGCCGCCTCCGAACTTCGCCAGGTCGTCGTACCCGTACCTGATCCAGTGCTTGCCGCCCGCCTGCCGGGCGAAGGCGTCGCCCATCTTCGCGTAGTAGGCGTCGGACAGATAGCGGGCCTCCATGGAGTCGGTGCCCATCTTGCGCATCGTCTCGGCCATCGTGCCGCCGGTGTACGTGATCGTCATGTCGCCGGTCATGCCGTCGCCCCAGGCCATGACGCCGCCCGACTTCATGGACATCAGCGTGCCCAGGGTCGTCGTGGACTCGATCTTCGCGGAGTCGGCGCCGTTGGTGGACTTCTCCGCCGAGCGCAGGGCCGCGATGGGACTGACACGCGTGGCGCTCTTGTGGCCGGCCTTGTCACCCTTGCCCGAACTCCCGGAGGAGCCTGAGGAGTTGCAGGCCGTCACCCCCGCCAGCGCCGTCGTCAGCGCGATCGAGACAGTCACACGGCGCACCATGGTGCTCTTCATTCGTCCCACCCCTATGCGAACTCTGTGAACCGCACGCCAGCGCGGCCCACTGCCACTCGTACCCGGATTTCCGGCCGGGGCGACCGCCCCGGAAAGGCCTGCGGCCATCGCCGCGGAAAGACCTCCGGACATGAGGACGGGCCCCGCACCTCGAAAGGTTGCGGGGCCCGTTCAGATACGCGTGCGCGACGCGGTCACCGGGGTGAGCGGAGGGCTCAGACGGCGGCCGGGTCCTCCTCGACGAGGAGGTTGCGGGTGCGGTTGGGGTCGACGGGGACGCCGGGGCCGATCGTCGAGCTGAACGCGGCCTTCTTGATGTAGCGACCCTTGGCGGCCGACGGCTTCAGACGAAGGATCTCGTCGAGGGCCGCGCCGTAGTTCTCCACCAGCTGGGTGTCGTCGAAGGACACCTTGCCGATGATGAAGTGCAGGTTCGAGTGCTTGTCGACGCGGAACTCGATCTTGCCACCCTTGATCTCGGTGACAGCCTTGGCGACGTCGGGGGTCACGGTGCCGGTCTTGGGGTTCGGCATGAGACCACGGGGACCGAGCACGCGGCCGAGGCGGCCGACCTTGCCCATGAGGTCCGGGGTGGCGACGACGGCGTCGAAGTCCAGACGGCCCTTAGCGACCTCGTCGATCAGTTCGTCGGAGCCGACGATGTCGGCGCCCGCGGCCTCCGCGGCCGCAGCACGGTCACCGGTCGCGAAGACCAGGACCCGGGCGGTCTTGCCGGTGCCGTGCGGCAGGTTCACGGTGCCACGGACCATCTGGTCGGCCTTGCGCGGGTCGACACCCAGACGGAAGGCGACCTCGACGGTGCCGTCGTACTTGCTCGTGGAGGTCTCCTTGGCGAGACGGACGGCCTCGAGCGGGGCGTACAGCTTCGCCCGGTCGATCTTGGCGTCCGCAGCGCGGAGAGACTTGCTGCGCTTGCTCACTACTGCTCCTGATGTGTTCTGAGGAGTCGTGGTGTGGGCCGAGCAGGCCCTGCCACGTGCGGCCGGAGCCGCAGATTTCCTACGAAGGTGGGTGTCAGCCCTCGACCGTGATGCCCATGGAACGGGCGGTGCCGGCGATGATCTTCGACGCGGCGTCCAGGTCGTTGGCGTTGAGGTCGGGCATCTTGGTCGTGGCGATCTCGCGGACCTGCGCCTGGCTGATCTTGGCGACCTTGGTCTTGTGCGGCTCGCCGGAGCCCTTCTCGACACCCGCGGCCTTGAGGATCATCTTGGCGGCCGGCGGAGTCTTGGTGATGAAGGTGAAGGAGCGGTCTTCGTAGACCGTGATCTCCACCGGGATCACCCAGCCACGCTGCGACTCGGTCGCGGCGTTGTAGGCCTTGCAGAACTCCATGATGTTGACGCCGTGCTGACCGAGCGCGGGGCCGACCGGCGGGGCCGGGTTCGCCGCACCGGCGTTGATCTGGAGCTTGATGAGCCCCGTGACCTTCTTCTTCTTGGGAGGCATTCCGGGTCCTCTTTCGTTTTCGCCTTCCTACGTCCGAGTCGCCCCGGACGGCTGCCCCCAGTCGGACCAATGATCCGGACGGAGGCATACCGCACAACGATAACGGGTATCTGTGCGCGGCTAAAAACCGAGCAGGTCAGACCGGCTGTGACAGCCCGTCTGACCTGTTCGGAAGACGTACGTCCAGAAGGTGCTAGTTCTTCTGGATCTGGTCGAAGGAGAGCTCGACCGGAGTCTCGCGGCCGAAGATCTCGACGAGGCCCTTGACCTTCTTCGAGTCGGCGTTGATCTCGTTGATGGTGGCCTGGAGCGTGGCGAACGGACCGTCGGTGACGGTGACCGAGTCGCCCACCTCGAAGTCCAGCACCTGGACCTCGAGCTTGCGCTGCGGAGCGGGCTTGCCCTCGGCCTCGGCGGCCTCACGGGCGGCCTTCTCCTCGGCCTCCGGGGCGAGCATCTTGACGATCTCGTCCAGAGTCAGCGGGTACGGGTCGTAGGCGTTGCCCACGAAGCCGGTGACGCCGGGCGTGTTGCGGACGACGCCCCAGGACTCGTTCGTCAGGTCCATGCGGACCAGGACGTAGCCCGGGAGCTTGTTCTGCTTGATCGTCTTGCGCTCGCCGTTCTTGATCTGCGCGACTTCTTCCTGCGGCACCTCGGCCTGGAAGATGAAGTCCTCGACGTTCAGCGAGACGGCACGCTGCTCGAGGTTGGTCTTCACGCGGTTCTCGTAGCCGGCGTACGTGTGGATGACGTACCACTCGCCGGGGAGCAGACGCAGTTCGTCGCGCAGGGCGGTCACGGGGTCGACGGGCTCGGCCTCGACTTCGGGCTCGGCCTCTTCTTCGGCCTCGGCCTCGTCGGCGAGTGCCTCGTCGGAAACGCCCTCGTGCTCGGCGTCCTCACCGGACTCGTCCTCGACGTGCAGGGCCGCATCCTCGGCGCTCTCGCCGGCGGCGGCATCGGCAGCCTCGAACTCGTCCACGACGTCCGCTCCCTCGACGATCTCGAGCTCGTCGTCAACGGACTCGACCGACTCGGAGGCGTCGTTCAGGTTCGGGTCAGACACGGTGGCTGCTTCTTCCTGGTTACATGGGGGTGGAACGCGCGAAAGGGGCGCCGGTGACGGCGCCCTTCGCTCTCGGCTCAGCCGAAGACGTACTTGGCGGCGTGGTTGAGCCCATAGTCAATCACGGTCACCAGGCCGATCATGATGACGACGAACACAATCACCACTGTGGTGTAAGTCGTCAGCTGATTGCGAGTCGGCCAGACAACCTTCCGGAGTTCCGCGACAATCTGGCGGTAGAAAGTGGCAAGGCGCTTCAGCGGGCCCTTCTTGGCACGCTTACCGCCCTTGCGGGCCTTCTTCTTGGACTCCGGCGCCTCGGCATCAGGCATGTCGATGGAGCCCACGGCGTCCGTCACTCTTCCTCACCTGATTCCCGGGTCGTGACCGTGCCGCGCCCGGTTGAGCCGCACGGCGGTGCATTGCAGTACGTACACGCGCACACATCCTGGCGAAAGGAGTGTGTAGCAGGGCCGGAGGGACTTGAACCCCCAACCGCTGGTTTTGGAGACCAGTGCTCTACCAATTGAGCTACGACCCTTTGATTTCCCCCAACGTACCGCATACGACCGGGTGCTCGGTGTGCACCGGTTGAGTGCGGCCGGTGAAGGCCAACGAGGTGAGAGTGTACGTGGTCCGGAGCCGGGCGTCGAACAGAAAGTGTCCGTACGGACTCACCTCGCTGAAGATCCACTGGTGGGGTGCGCGGATCCGGACGGATGTTCTGCCGTTGTTCAGTCCGTGAAACCCGCGTGCCGGGGGCGTTTCCGGTCTGGAACGATGGGGCCATGAGCCCTGCAACCCCTCCCACCGAGCGCCGGGTCTCCGCCCGAGTCGGCGCGATCTCCGAATCCGCCACCCTCGCCGTGGACGCCAAGGCCAAGGCCCTCAAGGCCGCCGGACGTCCGGTGATCGGCTTCGGCGCCGGTGAGCCCGACTTCCCGACCCCGGACTACATCGTCCAGGCCGCCATCGAGGCCTGCTCGAACCCCAAGTACCACCGCTACACGCCGGCCGGCGGGCTCCCCGAGCTGAAGGCCGCGATCGCCGCGAAGACGCTGCGCGACTCCGGCTTCGAGGTGGAGGCCGCCCAGGTCCTGGTCACCAACGGCGGCAAGCAGGCCATCTACGAGGCCTTCGCCGCGATCCTCGACCCGGGTGACGAGGTCATCGTCCCGACGCCGTACTGGACCACCTACCCGGAGTCCATCCGTCTGGCCGGCGGAGTCCCGGTGGACGTCGTCGCCGACGAGACCACCGGCTACCGCGTCTCGGTCGAGCAGCTGGAGGCCGCCCGCACCGAGAACACCAAGGTGCTCCTCTTCGTCTCCCCGTCCAACCCGACGGGCGCGGTCTACACCCGCGAGCAGATCGAGGAGATCGGCCGCTGGGCCGCCGAGAAGGGCCTGTGGGTCCTGACCGACGAGATCTACGAGCACCTGGTCTACGGCGACGCCGAGTTCCACTCGCTGCCCGTGGTGGTGCCCGAGCTGCGCGACAAGTGCATCGTCGTCAACGGCGTCGCCAAGACGTACGCGATGACCGGCTGGCGCGTGGGCTGGGTGATCGGCCCGAAGGACGTCATCAAGGCCGCGACCAACCTCCAGTCGCACGCCACCTCCAACGTCTCGAACGTGGCCCAGGTCGCCGCGCTCGCCGCCGTCTCCGGCGACCTCACGGCCGTCGCGAAGATGCGCGAGGCCTTCGACCGCCGCCGCAAGACCATCGTGCGCATGCTGAACGAGATCGACGGTGTGCTCTGCCCCGAGCCCGAGGGCGCCTTCTACGCCTACCCCTCGGTGAAGGCACTGATCGGCAAGGAGATCCGCGGCAAGCGCCCCGCGGACACCGTCGAGCTGGCCGCGCTCATCCTGGAGGAGGCCGAGGTCGCGGTCGTCCCGGGCGAGGCCTTCGGCACGCCGGGCTATCTGCGGCTGTCGTACGCGCTCGGCGACGAGGACCTCGTCGAGGGTGTCAGCCGCATCCAGAAGCTGCTGTCCGAGGCGACGGACTGACCTCCTTCGACCACCCGCGCCCCACGGCGCACCGGTGACGCGGTCGCGCCGCACGCGCGCGGAGCGGGGGCCGGCCACTCAGTGAGTGGCCGGCCCCCGTTCGTCCGTTCGGGCAAGCGCCCGATCAGGGAAAGCCCTACCGGCACGGCATCCGGGTGCGGCAAGATCCTGGAATGGAGCGCGTACGTGATGTCACTGAACTTCCGAAGGCCCATCTGCACCTGCACTTCACCGGTTCGATGCGGCACACCACCCTGCTGGATCTCGCCGACAAGTACGGCGTACGGCTGCCGGACGCGCTGACCAGCGGGGAACCCCCGAAACTGCGGGCGACCGACGAGCGCGGCTGGTTCCGCTTCCAGCGCCTGTACGACGCCGCGCGGTCCTGCCTCAGAGAGCCCGAGGACATCCAGCGCCTGGTCCGCGAGGCCGCCGAGGAGGACGTGAAGGACGGCTCGGGCTGGCTGGAGATCCAGGTCGACCCGACCTCGTACGCCCCTCGTCTGGGCGGTCTGATCCCGGCTCTCGAGGTCATCCTGGACGCGGTCGACTCGGCCGTGCGGGAGACCGGGCTCGGGATGCGCGTCCTGGTGGCCGCCAACCGGATGAAGCACCCCCTGGACGCCCGCACGCTGGCCCGGCTCGCCGTGCGGTACGCGGACCGGGGGATCGTCGGTTTCGGACTCTCCAACGACGAGCGGCGGGGCATGGCGCGGGACTTCGACCGGGCCTTCGCCATCGCGCGTGAGGGCGGCCTGCTGTCCGCGCCGCACGGCGGCGAGCTGACCGGGCCCTCCTCGGTCCGCGACTGCCTGGACGACCTGCACGCCTCCCGGATCGGCCACGGGGTGCGGGCCGCCGAGGACCCGCGGCTGCTGAAGCGCCTCGCGGACCGCGGGGTGACCTGTGAGGTCTGCCCAGCCTCGAACGTCGCCCTGGGCGTCTACGAGAAGCACTCCGATGTCCCCCTGCGCACTCTGTTCGAAGCCGGCGTCCCGATGGCCCTCGGCGCCGACGATCCGCTGCTCTTCGGTTCCCGGCTCGCCGCCCAGTACGAGATCGCCCGCCGCCACCACGCCTTCACGGACCAGGAACTGGCCGAGCTGGCCCGGCAGTCCATCCGCGCCTCGGCCGCGCCCCAGGACGTCCGGGCGAAACTGCTGTCCGGCGTCGACGACTGGCTGACCTCCTAGTCGACGACCGGCTGACGGCCTGTCCGCCGCATCAGGCCCCCCGCTGGCCCGCCGTATCAAGCCCCCGCGGGCCCCGCCGGGTCCCTGGGCGCGATCCCGGCGAGCAGGGTGCGGGCGAGCGCCGGGGCGAACGTGTCCAGGGGCGGCGGAGTGCCGTCCTGGGTGGCGTCGTAGGCGAACGCCCGCTGCGCGCAGGCACCCAGGAGAAGGGAGGCGGCCGCGTACGTGTCGGTGTCCGGGTGGACGCGCCCGGCGCGCTGCTCCGCCAGCAGATAGGCGGCGAGGCCCCGGATGGGCAGGTGCGGACCCGCGTCCATGGCCCGCATGGCCTCGTCATGGCGGCGCTTGAGCTGCGTCTCCGCGTACAAGGAGGCGGCGATCGGGAAACTCTGCTCATAGAAGAGGGCAGCCTGGCGGGCGATCTCCGTGAGGTTCTCCTCCAGTGAGTGCTCGCGCGGTTCGGCCGTCAGCCGCTCCAGGAGCGGGTTCAGCCGCGGCAGCCGCTCATGGAGGACCCGGATGAACAGCTCTTCCTTGCTCGCGAAGTACTTGTAGAGCGCCGCCTCGGAGCAGCCGGCCGCCCTGGCGATCTCCTTGGTGGTGACGCGGGAGAGGCCGAGCGTGAGCATGAGCTCGTGCGCCGCGTCGAGGATACGGATCCTGGCCGGTTTCGACGGCGTGGTCTCCGTGGCGGATTTCTGCTGCATGGGGCCCAAGGATTCCATGACTCGCCCTTATGGGGTTGACGGGTGGGTGAGTACTTACTCACTCTAGAGGGAGCAGGGGTGAGTGAACACTCACCCACCTCGACATCCACCCGACCAGCATTCATCCAACCCATCTCCATCTCATGCGGAGCAGGTCATGAAACTCACCGTTCTGGGTGCCACCGGAGGCATCGGCCAGGAGATCGTCCGCCAGGCCCTGGGCGCGGGCCACCAGGTCACGGCGGTCGTACGCGACCCCGCGCGGCTCACCGTCACGGGCGCAGGTCTTGAGGTCTTCCGCGCGGACCTCACCGATCCGGGCCCGCTGCGCCCCGCCGTCGCGGGCCGGCACGCGGTCCTGTCCGGCCTCGGCGCGCGCAGCCGCAAGGACGCCGGGGTCGCGGCCCGGCTCACCCGTACGGTGCTGGGCGCCATGGAGGCGGAGCAGGTGCGGCGGCTGCTGGTGGTCAGCGCGGCCCCGGTCGGGCCCGGCCCCGAGAACGACACGCTCCTCGACCGCGCGATGCTGGGTCTGATCTCGGCCCTCCTGAAGGACGTCTACACCGACCTTCGGGAGATGGAGAGCGAGCTGGCGGCCAGCGCCACGGACTGGACCGTCGTCCGTCCGCCCCGGCTCCAGAACAAGCCGGTGACCGGCTCGTACCGCACGGTCGTCGGAGGCTTCCCGCCCAAGGGCCGTTTCATCGCGCGCGCCGACGTGGCCCACGCGATGCTGGGCATGATCGACGACACGGGGACCGTGAAGCAGGGGGTGGGCATCGCCTACTAGGCGTGCCCACGTGGCCGGGGCTCGCCTACTGGACGTGCCCACCTGGCCTGGGCGGGGGCTCGCCCACTGGACGTGCTGCCCACCTGGCCCGGGCGGGTCCCCGAGGAGTCCTCGGGGACACCCCGGAGCTTCAGCGGACGTGTCCCGGGGCTTCGGCGCCTCTCAGAGGCTCGCGTTCACCGTCACCGGCTCGTTGACGAGAGTGATCCCGAAGGCGTCGTACACACCGGAGACGACTTCGCGGGCCAGCGCGAGGAGGTCCTCGGTGGTGGCCCCGCCCCGGTTGGTCAGGGCCAGGGTGTGCTTGGTGGAGATGCGCGCGCGCCCGGTTCCGTAGCCCTTGGTGAAGCCCGACTTGTCGATCAGCCAGGCCGCGGAGGTCTTGGTGTGGCCCCCACCGGCCGGGTACGCCGGCGCCATCGCATCGGCGCCGAGCCGCTCCCGCACGCGCGCGTGGAAGGCGGCGAACGCCTCGTCCGTGAGGATCGGGTTGGTGAAGAACGATCCGGCGGACCAGGTGTCGTGATCCTCGGGGTCGAGCACCATGCCCTTCCCGGCACGCAGCTTCAGAACGGTCTCGCGGGCGGCGTCGAGGGGCACCCGGTCGCCGGGCTCCACGCCGAGCGCACGGGCCGTCTCGGCGTACTTGACCGGCGCCGACAGCCCCCGCGCGTCCTCCAGGCCGAACCGCACCCGCAGCACGACATGGCGCTCGGGATCGGCCTTGAAGCGGCTGTGGCGGTACGAGAACTCGCACTCGGCGTTGGTCAGCGTGACCGTCTCGCGTGTCTTCCGGTCGTAGGCGATCACTTCGGTGATCGTCGACGACACTTCCTGGCCGTACGCGCCCACGTTCTGGATCGGCGTCGCACCGGCGCAGCCGGGGATGCCCGCGAGGCACTCGATCCCGGCCAGCCCTGCCTCGACGGAGCGGGCGACCGCGTCGGTCCACACCTCGCCCGCGGCCAGCTCCAGCCTCGTACCGTCGAGGGAGAAGCCCTTCGTGGCGATGCTCAGGGCGGTCCCGTCGAAGCCCTTGTCGCCGATGACCAGGTTCGAGCCGCCGCCGATGAGCAGCAGCGGCGTACCGGCGTCGTCGGCCTCGCGCACGGCGGCGATCACCTCGGCGTCGGTCGTGGCGGTGATGAGCCGGGTCGCGGGCCCGCCCAGCCGGAAGGTGGTCAGCGGGGCGAGGGGCGTGTCGTGGAGTTCCTGCACAGGCCCAAGACTACGAGACGGCACTGACGGCTCCGGGCGCACGGGGTGATGCGGGTGTCGTGGGGCGGTGTCGGTCGACGGGAACGCGCGTGCGGCCCCGCCTTGGTCGACGGGACCGTACGCGTGCGAACCGACATTCAGCGGCTTGCGGTCTCCAGCACCGGGGCCGACCCGGCAGAGCCGGACCGGGCCGCGTCCGCCGCGTTCCGAGCGGTGCGATGCCCGGCCGGGATCACCAGGGCGGCGATTCCGGCGACGGCCACGACCGCGGAGCCGGTGATCAACGCGGGCCGCAGTCCGTCCACGAAGGCCTGGCCGGACTCGTATCCGCCCTGGGCGGCGAAGATCGACGACATGATCGCGATGCCGAGGGCACCGCCCACCTCGCGCAGCGCGTTGTTGGCGCCGGAGGCGATGCCCTGCTCCTGCGGGCGGACGCTGGACATGACCAGGTTGGCGGCCGGGGCGAAGTACAGCGCCATGCCGACACCGCTGATGATCAGAGCCGGCAACTGAGCGCCGTAGGAGGCGTGGGCGGTGGCCACGACCGCCATGTAGCCGAGGCCGACGGCCTGGAAGAAGAGGCCCGCCGCGACGACCGGGCGGCCGCCGATGCGATCGGACAGGATGCCCGCGATCGGCGCGACCAGCATCGGCATACCGGTCCAGGGAAGCATCCGCAGCCCCGCCTCGGTCGGCGAGTAGCCGAGCACGCCCTGCATGTACTGGCTGAGCAGGAAGATCGAGCCGAACATCCCGAGGAACATCAGCAGGCTGGCCGCGTTGATCCCGGCGAAGGCGCGGGACCGGAAGAGCCGCATCGGGAGCATCGGGTTCTTGGCCCGGGTGCCGTGGACGACGAAGCCGATGAGCAGCGCGCCGCCCGCGAACAGGCCGGTCAGGACGAACGGACTGGTCCAGCCGTCGGCGGGCCCGCGGACCAGACCGTAGACGATCCCGAAGAGGCCGCCGCTGGCGAGCAGGGTGCCCGGGAAGTCGAGCCGGGCGCCGGCGCCGAACGACTCGGACAGCCGCAGCCGGGCGAGCGGAAGCACGGCGAGGCCCAGCGGCACGTTCAGCCAGAAGATCCAGTGCCAGGAGACGTGTTCGGTGAGGCTGCCGCCGATGAGGGGCCCGGAGGCGACCGCGAGTCCGTTGACGGCGCCCCAGATCCCGTACGCCATCCCGCGCTTGGCAGCGGGAACCGCGGCCGTCAGCAGGGTCAGGGTCAACGGCATCATGATCGCCGCGCCGACGCCCTGGACCGCGCGGGCGGCGATCAGCGAGTCGATGCCGGGGGCCATGGCCGCGGCGGCGGAGGCGCCGGTGAAGACGCTCAGGCCGATCAGGAAGAGCCTGCGGCGGCCGAACCGGTCACCGAGCGCCGCGCCGAACATCAGCAGGACGGCGAAGGTGAGCGTGTAGGCGCTCACGGTCCATTCCAGGTCGCCCAGCGCTCCCCCGAGATCCTTGCGGATGGAGGGCAGCGCGGTGGTGACGACGAGATTGTCGAGGGCCGCCATGAATCCGGCGACGCTCGTGATGAGAAGGGCCCACCCGGCTCCACCGCGACGCGCGGCCGGTTCCCGTACTGCGTCTGTTGTCTTTGTCGTCCGCTGAGACATCGCTCCCCCTGAGCGTGATGTGGCCATTGATGGTTAGTTATCGATGACTAACTTTTATAGACATGAAAAGGCGCCGAACTCCGCCTTCTCGCTCGCTCTACTTCTCCAGCCGGCCCGTGATCCGCGCCGACGGGTAGAGCCCTTCCCAGACCCTGTGCTCGGGCGGGAACCCCATCGCCACCAGGCAGTTGATGAGCATTCCGTACGCCATGAAGGTCGTCGTCCCGTCCACGTCGGCCCCGAGCGGCACGTGAACCGCGTCCCAGAGCCGCATCCAGCCGGCCCGGACCGCCTCACCCAACTCGTGATCGCCGGCCTCCTCGGCTGCCGCCACCGCGACGTACGTCTGCATCTGCATGAGCAGCCGTTCCGGATGCTCCGCGATGACTCGGACGTAGGCGTTCGCCATGGCATGCAGGGCCTCTTCGCCCTCCAGCCCTTCGGCGGCCCCCACCATGGTCTGCCGGGCGAGCTCCATGCAGTGTTCCGTGGCCGCCAAGAAGATCGCCCTCTTGCCCGGGAAGAGCCTGAAGAGATACGGCTGCGAGACACCCACGCGGCGGGCGATCGCCTCGGTGGACGTGCCGTGGTAGCCACCGCGGGCGAACTCGCTCATCGCCGCACGGATGACGCTCTCGCGCCTCTCCTCTGCGCTCATCCTGACCATTCGACTAAGTTAGTACTCAATCACTAACTTAGTCAAGGGTGGGTGGGGGCTGGTGGGGAGCGTCTGCCGCGGTCGGGCGCCGACACGTAAGGGGCGCCTGTCGTGGACGGGCGCCCCTTACGTGGTCGCGGTACGTGGTTACGCGGGCCTGCGGAGTGTGGACGTGGACGTCCGGAGACCCTGGATGTTCCTGGGCCCTGAGGTTGGCCAGCCGTGTGACCGGCTGACCCCTGAGGCCAGGAAGCAGTACGCCCGGCTGGACCCTGAGGGCAGGCCAGCCGTATGCCGGCTGAGCCCAGAGGCCGGGCCAGCAGTGCGACCGGCTCAACCGCGAGGTCAAGCCAGTCGTACGACCGCTCGCGACATACCGAGCACCTTCTGGCCGGAGCTGGTCGCCGTGAGGTCGACGCGGACGGTGTTGTCGTCGAGCTTGGCGGCGACCTTGCCGCTGACCTCGACGGTGGCGCCCTTGTCGTCGTTCGGGACGACGACGGGCTTGGTGAAGCGGACCCCGTACTCGACAACGGCCCCCGGGTCGCCCGCCCAGTCGGTCACGACGCGGATCGCCTCGGCCATGGTGAACATGCCGTGCGCGATGACGTCGGGAAGGCCCACCTCGACCGCGAACTTCTCGTTCCAGTGGATCGGGTTGAAGTCCCCGGAGGCCCCCGCGTACTGCACGAGCGTGGCCCGCGTCACGGAGAACGTCTGGGCCGGCAGCTCGGTGCCGACCTCCACGTCCGCGTAAGAGATCTTCGCCGCCATGTCAGCCCACCTCCGCAGCGCGGGAAACGAGCTTCGTGACAGCCGTCACCACATGCTCGCCCGCCTCGTCGTGGACCTCGCCACGGATGTCCAGGATGTCGTTGCCCGCGAGGGACTTGATCGACTCGATCGTCGAGGTGACCGTGAGCCGGTCGCCCGCGCGCACCGGGCGGGTATAGGCGAACTTCTGGTCGCCGTGCACCACCCTGCTGTAGTCGAGGCCCAAAAGCGGGTCCTGGACGACCTGGCCCGCGGCCTTGAACGTGATGGCGAACACAAAAGTGGGCGGAGCGATCACGTCAGGGTGACCGAGAGCACGTGCGGTCTCGGGGTCCGTGTACGCAGGGTTGCTGTCCCCCACGGCCTCGGCGAACTCGCGGATCTTCTCCCGACCGACCTCGTAGGGGTCGGTGGGCGGGTAGGACCGTCCCACGAAGGACTGGTCGAGCGCCATGGGCTCGGCACCTCCTGGTTGTCTTCGCCGCGTCTGTCGTCTTCGCCGCGGTGGTTGTCTTCGCTGCGCCGGGTGCCTTCACCGCGCCGGGTGCATGCACTGCGTGCGCATGCGGGTCGTCGCAGTTGCCCGTCATCCAGCCGTCCGTCGTCCGGCTGCCCGTCGTCCGGCTGCCCGTGGTCCGGCTGCCCGTGGTCACGGTTACCGATCGTCACGGTTGGCCGGTCGTACGGTTGGCCTGTCATCAGGGTCGGCTGGTCATCAGGGGCGCCGGGTTGTCGGTTGTCGCAGCGGGACCGGCCGTTTGGCCGGACGGCCCATCTTCGCTCGAAAACGCCGGTACGCCTATGACGCCCGGTCCGCGCCGGACATCGGTTCCACAACGACGCGAGGCCGCCCCCCGTGAAGGGGACGGCCTCGTGTACGAGCCTGAATTATCGCGTTTCGCGGTGCGCGGTGTGCGCATTGCAACGCGGGCAGTGCTTCTTCATCTCCAGTCGGTCCGGGTCGTTACGCCGGTTCTTCTTGGTGATGTAGTTCCGCTCCTTGCACTCCACGCAGGCCAGCGTGATCTTCGGGCGGACGTCGGTGGCAGCCACAGGAGTGCTCCTTGACGAACGGATGGGACATTAACGCATAGAAGAGTAGCCGATCGAAGGGCAGACCCCACAATCGGCTACCGTCAGTAGCGGTGACCGGACTTGAACCGGTGACACAGCGATTATGAGCCGCTTGCTCTACCGACTGAGCTACACCGCTTTGATGTGATCGGCCCCGCCTTGCGACGGGGACTCTCACACCAGAGCCCCAATACGGAATCGAACCGTAGACCTTCTCCTTACCATGGAGACGCTCTACCGACTGAGCTATTGGGGCGAGCGATGAAGACATTACACGGTCCGCCGCCGATCGCCCAAATCCGTTTCGCGGCACCCGCCCGGCCCTGATCACAGGCGTTTCCCCGGCCGTTCCCGGAAGCCATCACCCGCCCCTCTGGACCCCCGGATCACAGACCGTTACGCGGTCACGGAGCTCCGGTGGCCCGCGGCGCGAACCGGGATCGGAACCTGGGTCTGGACCGGGATCTGGGCCGGGACCAGGACCTGGATCTGGATCTGGTCCTGGGCCTGGACCGGGTGTGGCCGGTGCGGAGGGGCTGGGCGCGGAGGTGGCCGGCGCCGGGAAGCGGGAAGCCGGGAGGCCGGGAAGCCTGCGAGCCCCGGGCCCCGAGCTAGGAGCCCAGAGCCCAGCGGAGGGGCAACCCGTGGCGAAGGTGGCTGGTCCCCCGCCGCTCGACGGGCCACGCCGGTACGACTATTGCGCTCCTCCCTGACGTCGACGGGTCACCGCCCTAGGCTCGACTCACGCTGCGTGATCTTGTGTCGCCACGCTCCGCAGTCGTCCCTCCCGCAGCCGCCCCCGAGCCACAGGAGCGCGATGCCCGACAGTCAGCAGCAGCCGCCCCACTCCCCCTCGGGGCAGACCGACACGGCCGCTCTCCTGCTGTGCGGGGCGCGGCTCACAGACGGCCGGACCGTGGACGTACGGCTGGGCGGCGGTCGTATCGAGGCGGTGGGCACCGCGGGAAGCCTGGCGGCGGGCGCCTCGGGGGCTCTCGCCGCGAGGATGGACCTCGACGGGTATCTCCTCCTGCCGGCCCCCGCCGAGGCCCACGCGCACAGCGACACGGCCCTGACGGCCGACGGCCACGGACCCGTCGCGTACGGCGAACGGGCGATCCGGCGCCGGGCCACCGAGGCGGCACTGCTGCAACTCGGGCACGGGGCCACGGCTTTGCGGTCCCATGTGCGCGTCGGTGACGTACAGGGGCTGGACGCGCTGGCGGCGGTGCTCGAGGTACGGCGGTCGCTGCGGGGCCTCGCCGAACTGGCGACGGTCGCGATGCCACGGGTGCTGACCGGGGCGGCCGGCGCCGACGGGCTGGCCATGCTGCGGGACGCTCTGAAGATGGGCGCCTCCGCGGTGGGCGGCTGCCCGGACGCCGACCCCGATCCGACGGGATACGTCGAGGCCGTACTGGAACTCGCCTCCGAACACGGCTGTCCGGTCGATCTGCACACCGACGCCTCCGATCCCGCCCGGCTCGCCCGGCTCGCCGCCATGGCGGGCGGACTGCGGCCCGGAGTGACCCTCGGCCCGTGCGGTGGGCTCGGCCGGCTGCCCACCGAGGTGGCCTCCCGCGCCGCGGACCAGCTCGCCGCGGCCGGGGTGACGGTGGTGTGCCTGCCGCAGGGCGGCTGCGGCTCGGCCGACCGGCGCGACGCCGCTCCCGTACGGCTGCTGCGGGCGGCCGGCGTACGGGTCGCGGCGGGCAGCGGCGCCCTGCGTGACGTGTCCAACCCCGTGGGACGCGGAGACCCGCTGGAGGCCGCGTACTTGCTGGCCTCCCGGTACGGGCTGCGCCCCAAGGAGGCTTACGACACGGTGAGTTGCTCCGCCCGGGCCGCCCTCGGGCTGCCCGAGGTACGCGTGGAGGCGGGATTCCCGGCCGAGTTGCTCGCCGTACGCGGGGATGGGCTGGCGGGGGCGCTGTCCCTCGCGTACAGCCGGATCGTGATCCACCGCGGGCGCGTGGTGGCGCGGACGAGCGCGGTGCGGGAGTACTGCGACTCGGTGGCCGAGTCCGGACCGGAACTGCCCCGGCAAGGACGGGAAGAGCCGTCCTAGCCGGGTTCTGCGGCCTCTGGTCCTTCTCAGAGGCCGCAGAAGACCGCATCTGACCGCAGCAGGCCACGGAGGGGCCGGTCGCAAATGAGCCAGTCGCGAGGGGTCGGTCACGGTCGGGGCCGGCCACAGTTGGGGCCGCTCACGGTCGGGGCCGGTCAGGGAACCGGTCGGTGCCGGTGTCCTGGAACCGCCGTCAGAGGCCGCCGCCCATGAACGCGCCGCCCAGCGGGCTGCTCCCGGGAACCTTGTCGACGGGGATCTCGGTGGCTCCGGACGGCGCGCTGACGTCGCCCGCCTCGGAGAACTTCAGCACCAGAGGCAGTTTGGTCTTCTCCGGGCTGTCGGCGAGGACGGCCAGGTCGATCCTGATCTGCCGGAGGTCGCCGTTCTTCAGGGTGAAGTCGACGGCGGCCTTCTTGTCCGGCGCGTCCTTGAGGTCCTTGGCGGTGGGGAGTTCCGCGCCCGGCGGAAGGTCGCCCTGCAACGGACGGAGCTTGTCGAAGACGCCGGTCAGCAGGTCGCGGACGTTGCCCGTGGCGACGACGTGCTCGACGCCGTCGGCACCGCCCTTGGTACGGAACTTGACGTCACGGCCGACGACGACGCGTACGGCGTCGAGCACCTTCTTCTGGGTCTTCGCGTCGATCTCCCCGGCACCGGCGGACCCCTTCGAGGAGCCCCCGGCGGCCTTCCCCGCACGCTCCAGCTCCTTGGTGTCGACCTTCACCCAGTCGCCTTCGAGGACCTTCCTGAACTCCTTCTCGCTCGGCGGGAGATCGTCGGCCGACGGCATGGGAACACCCATCGCCTTGCCGATGGCCTTCATGTTGCTGCGGTAATACATGAAGTCGCCGACGACCCGGTACTCGACCAGGACACCGTCGGTCCCCGTGACCTTCATGCTCATCCCGACGAGGTCCTTCTGACCCGAATCCGCCAGCTTCTTCCTGGACTTGACGGAGACGTCGACCCGCAACCCGCTGACGAACTTCGCGAACTGCGGCGGAAGGGCTTCGTCGGGACCGCCCTTGCCCGCAAGGGCGTCGATCGCGGCCGCGTCGGCGTCCAGGTCCAACTGGAAGGCCAGCGACTTCTTTTCGCCGAGGCGGCCGACGGCGTGGTCCACCTTCTGCCCGGCGGTGAGGTTCTGGACCGTGCCGCAGGCGGCCGCCGCGGTGAGGAGGACAGCGGTACAGCCGACCGCGGTGACGGACTTGCGTATGACGGTGATGATGGTCTCCTCGTACAACGCCGCACGGATCCGCACGGCGTTCCTTCGTTCGCGTGTTCACTCGTTCCGACGCGTTCTCGCGGCGATCACCCACGCGTTCACAGTGATCACCCATGTGACTCATGAGTGGTGCACAGGGTTGTGCGGCGAACGCGGTCATCCGGGCGTACGGTCGGAAACATGCGCATTGTCATCGCTGGTGGTCATGGTCAGATCGCGCTACGGCTGGAGCGGCTGCTCTCAGCGCGCGGGGACGAGGTCGCGGGGATCATCCGCCGTGCCGAACAGGGGGACGATCTTCGGGCGGCCGGCGCCGAGCCGGTCCTGTGCGATCTGGAGTCGGCATCGGTCGAGGAGGTCGCCGCGCATCTACAGGGCGCGGACGCGGCCGTCTTCGCGGCGGGCGCGGGACCGGGCAGCGGTGCGGACCGCAAGCAGACGGTGGACAAGGGCGCCGCGATCCTGTTCGCGGACGCCGCCGAGCGCGCGGGCGTACGCCGGCACGTGGTCGTCTCCTCGATGGGCGCGGACCCGGCTCACCCGGGCGACGACATCTTCGACGCGTACCTGCGCGCCAAGGGCGAGGCCGACGAGTACGTACGCGGCCGTGCGGGCCTGGACTGGACGATCCTGCGCCCCGGCGGCCTGATCGACGACGCCGGGACCGGCCTCGTACGTCTGGAAGCCTCGACCGGCCGCGGCATGATCCCCCGCGACGACGTCGCCGCCGTCCTCGCCGAACTGGTCGACACCCCGGCCACCACGGGACTGACCCTGGAAGCCATCAGCGGCTCGACACCGATCTCGGTCGCGGTGAAGTCGGTGGCGGGCAACTAGCGCGGGCTGCGGTCGCGGTGAAGTCGGCCGCGGGCGACCCGCGAGGCGGCAGGCGACCGGCGCGGTGAAGTCGGCGGCGACTGGCCGGTTCGCCCGCCCCCGCCCGAACGGTGCCTGCCCCGGTTCATCGGCCCCTGACCAGGTTGATCGATCCCCACCGGGTTGATCGATTCCTGGCCCGGTTCAGAAGAGCGGGAGCTGCCCGGGGAAGTCGGGAACGGTGTACCCGTCCAGCGTGGGCTGCGCCGCCCCGAGGGACGCCTCCTGGCGCGAGCCGGGACACGAGACCAGTTCCCCGCTCCCGCGCGCACCGGGCGGATCGTGCCGGGCGAACCGCCCCGCGACGACGGCGATCTCCCGACGGCACTCGGGGCAACTCCTGCGACGCGATGGCATGGGATCAGTGTGCCCCCGCGAGTCCGGGACGCTGCCTCCCGCCCGCCACCGGCGGCAAGCAGCAGCGCTCCGGACAATGAACTGAATTACCCGGAATTTCCCCAGTCATCGAATTCGATCCACGAAAACAAAGCAGCACAGAACGGAACGGAACCCGGCCGCCCAGAAATCCGGTACGGCCACGCGAGCAATCCCGCCCAGGACGGTCACTGGACACCACCGCCCGGAAGCAGCACCGCCTCCACCCCATCCAGCAGGATCAGACGCGGATCCCCTACTGAACCACTCACCCACCGGGCCCACACGACACAATCCCCCCAGACCGACCGGCCGACCACCAGAGGTTCCGCCCGTCCACCGGGCCGTCACCGACGCCGAGGCCGGCTCACCCCCGACCGCAACTCCCCTACTTCAGCAGGGCAGTTCACACAGGCGGCGTTCCCCCGCCACGAGCAAGACGTGGCAGTCCTCCTTGCCGACCACCCTGGCGGCCCCGACGTCGCCACTCTCCCCGCGAACCCCCTGGATGCGCCGCGTGTCGACCTGGCCGCAGAACCCTTTCGAAGGATCCGCGCCTCTCCCCGAACGCCTTCTCCCACGCCTTCGCAACCCGGCCACTGTCGACGCGGACGGCAATCACGCTTCCGGCTGCGGTGACCCCTGCCATTCCGAGAACCTGATTGCGGGCGAAGCCCTACCGCTGCCGCGCATCCCGGCGCTCACCGATTTCAGCCGGAATTCGCGACCACCAGACCGACCTCACAACGAGGAAGAACCGACCCGCCCTCCGGCCGACCACCCCCAGCCGCGCCCATGCCACCGGGACCCTGCTCGACGAACTCGGCGAGCACGGCCCGCCCCGGGGCCGACAGCGCGGGAGCGGCACAGCAGGACGCACAGGCGACCCCGGACATGACTAAGGGCCCGTGACCTGCTGTAAGCAGGTCACGGGCCCTTAGTTCCCATGTGGCGGCGCGTGGATTCGAACCACGGAAGGCTAAGCCGGCAGATTTACAGTCTGCTCCCTTTGGCCGCTCGGGCACACCGCCAGGGTTGCTGCCCTTGAGCCGCGCTTTCGCGGTGCTCCCTGGCAACGACGTAAACGATACCTGATGCTCGGGGATGCTTCGCCACCCAATTGATCGACGCTTGGGGGGAGGGGGGTGGCTAGGCTTATGCGGATGCGGCCGGAGGCCTACGCCGGGCTCGACTGCCGCCCCTACGCACCCCGATACAAGGAGCCACAGGACATGGCCGACTCCAGTTTCGACATCGTCTCGAAGGTCGAGCGGCAGGAGGTCGACAACGCCCTCAACCAGACCGCCAAGGAGATCTCGCAGCGCTACGACTTCAAGAACGTCGGCGCCTCCATCTCCTGGTCCGGCGAGAAGATCCTCATGGAGGCGAACTCCGAGGAGCGGGTGAAGGCCGTCCTCGACGTGTTCGAGACCAAGCTGATCAAGCGCGGCATCTCGCTGAAGTCGCTGGACGCCGGTGAGCCGCAGCTCTCCGGCAAGGAGTACAAGATCTTCGCGACGATCGAGGAAGGCATCTCCCAGGAGAACGCCAAGAAGGTGGCGAAGATCATTCGCGACGAGGGCCCCAAGGGTGTGAAGGCCCAGGTGCAGGGCGAGGAACTGCGCGTCAGCTCGAAGAGCCGTGACGACCTTCAGGCCGTTCAGGCCCTCCTCAAGGGCAAGGACTTCGACTTCGCCCTGCAGTACGTGAACTACCGGTAGAGCGCCCGACGGGTGGCATGACGCAGCCGCGGGAGCGGTCGGCGGCGCGAGGAAGGGTGGGCACCCGGGGTGTCCACCCTCTCGTCCGCAGGCCGCGAGCCCGGTGATGCGGGGTCAGCGGCGCGAGTCGCCGAACAGGATGCGGTAGAGAATCAGCAGCACGAGCGAGCCACCGATGGCGGCGACCCAAGTGGCGCCGTCGTAGAAGTGCTTGCTGACGGGGTGGTCCAGCCAGCGGGCCGATATCCAGCCGCCGACGAAGGCACCCACAACCCCGACGACGGTCGTTCCGATGAAGCCACCCGGGTCGCGCCCCGGCAGCAGGAACTTGGCGATGGCGCCTGCCAGCAGCCCCAGAATGATCCAGCTGATGATGCCCATGTTCTGAGCCTGCCCTTCCGTTCTGTACTCACGCTGTCCCGGCCCTGCGATTTCGGTCCGGGCGGGCCGAGCCCGCGCTGTCCGGGTCCCGTGCGGAGCCCGTGCTCGATGCCGTGTCGGCACCGTGCTGATGAACAGGACGTCGCTGTGGCTCCCGTCGGTTGCGTCTGTCAGTAGGGTGCGGCGCATGACGCCGTACAGCACCGAGTTGCGCCGCACGCTGGGAGTCGGCGACGCCGTGGTCATCGGGCTCGGCTCGATGATCGGTGCCGGGATCTTCGCCGCGCTCGGTCCCGCCGCGCGGGCGGCCGGATCCGGGCTACTGCTCGGACTCGCCGTCGCGGCGGTCGTCGCCTACTGCAACGCGATGTCCTCGGCCCGGCTCGCCGCCCTGTACCCCGCTTCCGGCGGCACGTACGTCTACGGGCGCGAGCGGCTGGGGGCCTTCTGGGGATATCTGGCGGGCTGGTCGTTCATCGTCGGCAAGACAGCCTCGTGCGCGGCGATGGCACTCACCGTGGGCGCGTACGTCTGGCCCTCGCACGCGCACGCGGTGGCGGTCGCCGCGGTGGTCGCCCTGACCGCCGTGAACTACGGCGGGATGCAGAAGTCGGCCTGGCTGACGCGGGTGATCGTGGCCGTGGTCCTGGCGGTCCTCGCTTCCGTGGTGGTGGGGTGTCTCGGGTCCGACGCCTCCGACGCCGGGCGGCTGGGCGTCGGACTGTCGTCCGGCGCCGCAGGGGTGCTTCAGGCGGCCGGGCTGCTCTTCTTCGCGTTCGCCGGGTACGCGCGGATCGCGACGCTCGGCGAGGAGGTACGCGATCCTGCCCGCACCATTCCGCGCGCGATCCCGTCGGCTCTGGGTATTGCGCTCGCCGTGTACGCGGCGGTCGCTGTTGCCGTCCTTTCGGTGCTCGGACCGGAGGGGCTGGGACTTGCCCCGGCCCCGTTGGCGGACGCTGTCAGGGCAGCCGGGCTGCCGGAGCTCGTGCCGGTCGTGCGGGTGGGGGCTGCCGTGGCCGCGCTCGGCTCTCTTCTCGCCCTGATCCTGGGTGTCTCACGGACCGCGCTGGCCATGGCCCGTGACCGTCATCTGCCGGCCGCCCTGGCCGCCGTCCATCCGCGCTTCCAGGTGCCGCACCGGGCGGAGTCGGCCGTGGGCGTGGTGGTCGCCGTACTGGCCGCGACCGTGGACGTCCGGGGCGCGATCGGCTTCTCCTCCTTCGGTGTGCTGGCGTACTACGCGATCGCCAACGCCTCCGCCTGGACACTGAGTCCGGCCCCGGCATCGCGCGTCGTGCCGGCGCTGGGGCTCCTCGGCTGCGTGACGCTGGCCTGCGCCCTGCCGGGCGCATCGGTGGTCGTCGGCGCGGCCGTCCTGGCGGTGGGGGCGGCCGCGTACGGCGTACGGCTGTGGGCGGCTTCTCGCTGAGAGCTCTCCCGTGTTTCCCGTGTTTCCCGTGTTTCCCCGTGGATCGGCGCGCGGCGTCGCACGCCGGGCATGTCGAGGCGGAGGGTGCTCGTCATCCTGGGCGTGTTCGGGCGATCAGTGGGTCAGGAAGCCCGGGGCGCCGTCGTGCGTATGGGGAAGTCGGACCAAATAGGGAGGTCCGCGCCGTCGTTGGACTCCTCGTACCAGCCCGCTCCCTCCA
The DNA here is from genome assembly GCF_040607495.1 of Streptomyces sp. NPDC005281. Taxonomy (NCBI): domain Bacteria; kingdom Bacillati; phylum Actinomycetota; class Actinomycetes; order Kitasatosporales; family Streptomycetaceae; genus Streptomyces; species Streptomyces sp. NPDC005281. The sequence continues at coordinate 112,092 of NZ_JBEXGX010000028.1, forward strand.
GCCAGGCGAGCAGCCAGGTCGCGAGGTCGGGCGCGTCCACGTACCAGGCGTGGTCGGATCGGTCGGCGTTCGGATCGAAGAGCAGGACCGTGCCGTCGGGACTCTGGCAGTCCACGCACGCGTACATTCCGCAGCCCCAGTGGGATATGGGCAGGAGACCCTCGGGCCACGGCCAGTCGGGATCCTTGCGGCCGCTCTCGCGGCTGGCGAAGTATTGCGGAACCGCCGCCGGTTCGCCCGACGGCGGGCCGTCGAGCAGGGGCAGCAGACCGTATTCCGGACCGAATCCGCCGTCCCCGATGCGAAGGTAGAGCGACGCGAGCAGCGCGGGCAGCGGGAAGCCGAGGACAGCCTCGGCACGGGCGACCTCATCCGGTCCCACGGGCGCGGGAAGTGAAGGCCAGCCCCACGGGCGGGTGTTGCGGGCCTCCGTAGCGACCCGTGCCAGCAACTGCTCGATTTCGGTCATGGATTCATGATGCAGCTCGCCACTGACAATCGGGGAGCCTGTGGAAAACCCTCGCATGCCGCGGGCGTCGGCCCGTCTTCGGCGAGGAGTGAGGCGAGTGGGCCCGTGCGGCTAGCGCCCCGCGAACGGCTCGTCCGTGCGCACGATTTCGCGTCCCAGCGGGAACAGCGAGATCGGGATGAGCTTGAAGTTGGCGATGCCGAACGGGATGCCGATGATGGTGATGCACATGGCGATGCCCGTGACGATGTGGGCGAGGGCGAGCCACCAGCCCGCGAGGACGAGCCACAGGACGTTGCCGACGCAGGACGGCGCGCCGGCGTCGTGGCGCTCCACCGTCGTATAGCCGAACGGCCACAGCGCGTAGATACCGATACGGAACGACGCGATGCCGAACGGGATGCCGATGATGGTGATGCACAGGATGATGCCTGCGGTCAGGTACCCGAGGAACAGCCAGAAGCCGCTCAGGATGAGCCAAATGACGTTCAGGATGGTTCTCATTGCTGACGACCTGCCATCTGCTCGAGCCGGGAGATGCGCTCCGCCATCGGCGGATGCGTAGAGAACATCTTCGACATTCCCTGTCCCGGGCGGAAAGGGTTCGCAATCATCATGTGGCTGGCGGTCTCGATGCGCGGCTCGGGGGGCAGCGGCAGCTGCTTCGTGCCCGCGTCGAGCTTGCGCAGCGCGCTCGCGAGGGCGAGGGGGTCGCCGGTGAGCTGGGCACCGGACGCGTCCGCCTCGTACTCTCTTGAGCGGCTGATGGCGAGCTGGATGAGGGAAGCGGCGAGCGGGCCCAGGATCATGACCAGGAGCATCCCGAGAATGCCGGGACCGTCGTCGTCGTTGGACCGGCCGACGGGGATCAGCCAGGCGAAATTGACCAGGAACATGATCACGGACGCCAGGGCGCCGGCGACGGACGAGATCAGGATGTCGCGGTTGTAGACGTGACTGAGTTCGTGGCCGATGACACCGCGCAACTCGCGCTCGTCCAGGATGCGCAGGATCCCCTCGGTGCAGCACACGGCCGCGTTGCGCGGGTTGCGGCCCGTCGCGAAGGCGTTCGGCGCTTCGGTCGGCGAGATGTACAGGCGCGGCATGGGCTGGCGGGCCTGCGTGGAGAGATCACGGACCATGCGGTACAGGGCCGGGGCCTCGAACTCACTCACCGGGCGGGCACGCATCGCGCGTAGAGCCAGTTTGTCGCTGTTCCAGTACGCGTACGCGTTCGTCCCGATCGCGATGAACAGGGCGATGATCAGGCCGGTGCGCCCGAAGAAGCTGCCGATGACGATGATGAGTGCGGACAGTCCCCCGAGGAGTACGGCTGTCCTGAGCCCATTGTGCCGGCGGTGCACGGTAGCCCTCCAAGTCGTGCGGCGGGGGAACCCTTTGCTAGCTGGTGCTGCTTCCACTCTTCAGTGGACCCTCCCGTACAGGTCAACGCCAGACGGGAAGCTCTAGTTCCCTTGTGCGCGCTGCCTGGCGCTTGGGCCGTCCGGGTGATTCGGACGGGGCTCCACGCGCGCGTGTGCCTCTGGGACGGGGCGAAGAGACCCTTCAGGAGTGGTGCTTCAGAAGAGGACGGTCTCCGAGAAGCGGAGGATCAGCTGGGGTGCCCCGGACAGGACCACGCCCAGAACGGCCGTCAGGGCGATGGCCGCGGTGAGCGGAGCCGGTGCGCGGTGCGTGCCCGGCTCGCCTTCGGGGGCGCGGAAGAGCAGCGTCGTCCACTGGAGGTAGTAGAAGAGCGCGATCACCACGTTGACGGCCATGACGACGGCCAGCCAGCCGAGCCCCGCGTCGACGGCCGCCGAGAAGACGGTCACCTTGGCGAAGAGGCCGATGATGCCCGGCGGCAGACCGGCGAGGCAGAGCAGGAAGAAGCCGAGGACCAGCGCGGACAGGGGGCTCCGGGCGTACAGGCCCCGGTAGTCGCTGAGGCGGTTCAGGGGACTTCGGCGGGCCACCATGGCGGCCACGGCGAAGGCGCCGAGGTTCACGGCGGCGTACATGAGGGCGTACGCGAGCGTGGAGCCGATGGCCTTCTGCGCGTCCTTGGAGTAGGCGGCGGCCGCGATCGGGACCAGGAGGTAGCCGGCCTGTCCGACGGAGGACCAGGCGAGCAGCCGTACCGCGCTGTACGCGCGCGTGGACCGCTGTCGCAGGGCGCCGACGTTCCCGGCCGTCATGGTGAGGGCCGCCAGTCCCGCCAGCGCCGGACCCCAGACGTCCGCGTACGAGGGGAAGGCGACGACGGTGACGAGGATGAGCCCGGAGAAGCCGACCGCCTTGCCGACGACCGACAGATAGGCGGCGATCGGCAGGGGCGCCCCTACGTAGGTGTCGGGCACCCAGAAGTGGAAGGGAACGGCGGCCGTCTTGAAGGCGAAGCCGACAAGGGTGAGGACGACGCCGGTCTGCGCGAGGGTGTGGAACTGTCCGTCGACGTGCTGGATCCGGTCGGCGATCCGGGTGAGGTAGAGGGTGCCTGTCGTCGCGTAGACGAAGCTGACCCCCATGAGGCTGACCGCGGTCGCGGTGACGGAGGACAGGAAGAACTTCAGGGCCGCTTCGGAGGACTTCTTGTCTCCGCGTCTGATGCCGACGAGCGCGAAGGCGGGCAGCGAGGCGACCTCCAGGGCGACGATGAGGGTCGCGAGGTCGCGGGAGGCCGGCAGGAGGGCGGCACCTGCGGCCGAGGAGAGCAGCAGGAACCAGTACTCCCCCTCGGGGAGTTCGCGCTCCGCGTCCTTCAGGGCGGTGACCGACAGCAGGGCGACCAAGAGCGCGCCGCCGAGCACCAGGAGCTGGACGACCAGGGTGAAGCGGTCCGCCACGTAACTACAGGTGTCCGTGGCGCTCGTCAGGCAGAACGTGGCCCGGTCGCCGTTCCGGAGAGGGATGAGCAGCAGCGCGGACGCGGCGAGGCCCGCGACGGACATCCAGCCGAGTACGGCCTTCCTCGCGTCGCCGATGAAGAGATCGGTGACGAGCACGACGAGTCCGACGACCGCCGCGAGGGTGGGCGGCGCGATGGCGAGCCAGTCGACGGACTGGACCAGGGAACTCATCGGGTGCCTCCTGCGAGGAGCTGCTGTACTGCCGGGTCGGTCAGGCCGAGCAGGGCCCGGGGCCACAGACCGGCGACGACGGTGAGGGCGACGAGCGGCGTCCAGGCGGCGAACTCGTAGGTCTGGACGTCGATGAGCTTCGGCGACTCCTGGGCCGTCGCGCCCATGCAGACGCGGCGTACGACGATGAGCATGTACGCGGCGGTGAGCAGCGTGCCGAACGCCGCGATCGTCATGAACGTCAGATAGGCGGGACGGCTGAGGCCGGCGGCGGGCTCGAACGCGCCGAACATGGCCAGCATCTCGCCCCAGAACCCGGCGAGGCCCGGCAGCCCGAGCGAGGCGACGGCGGCGAAGGCCAGCAGGCCGCCGAGGCGTGGTGCCCTGCCGTACAGCGCGGCGCCGGACTCCTCGGCGAGGGAGTCGAGGTCGGTGGTGCCCGTGCGGTCCTTCAGCGCTCCGACGAGGAAGAAGAGGAGGCCGGTGATGAGGCCGTGGGCGATGTTGGCGAACAGCGCGCCGTTCACGCCGGTCGCGGTCATCGTCGAGATGCCGAGCAGGACGAAGCCCATGTGGCCGACGGAGGAGTACGCGATGAGCCGTTTGAGGTCGCCCCTCGCGCCCCGCTTGGCCAGGGCCAGGCAGGCCAGGGAACCGTAGATGATCCCGACCACGGCGAAGGCGGCGAGGTAGGGGGCGAAGGTCCGGAACCCGTCAGGCGTGATGGGCAGCAGGATCCGGACGAACCCGTACGTTCCCATCTTCAGCATGACGCCGGCCAGCAGGACCGAGCCGACCGTCGGGGCGGCGGTGTGGGCGTCGGGCAACCAGCTGTGCAGCGGCCACATCGGCGTCTTGACCGCGAGCCCGATCCCGATCGCCAGAACTGCTGTGACCTGCACGGATGTGCTCAGCGACCGGCCGTTGTCAGTGGCGAGTGCCACCATGTCGAATGTGCCCGCCTTGATTCCGATCAGGAGCAGGCCCAGCAGCATGACGACCGAACCGAGCAGGGTGAAGAGGATGAACTTCCAGGCTGCGGCCTGGCGCTGGGCACCTCCCCATCGTGCGATGAGGAAGTACATCGGGATGAGCACCGTCTCGAACGCGACGAAGAACAGCAGCAGATCGAGGACGGCGAAGGTCGCGAGCGTGCCGGACTCGAGGACGAGCAGCAGTGCGACGAATGCCTTCGGGGTCGGGCCCGCGGGCATCTTGAAGTAGGAGTACAGCGCGCAGAGGAAGGTCAGCAGCGCGGTCAGGACCAGAAGGGGGAGGGAAATGCCGTCGATGCCGAGGTGGATCCGCACGTCGAGTGCGGGGATCCAGCTGATGTCCGTGGTGGCCTGCATCTTCGACGGGTGGTCGTGGTCGAAGCCGAGCGCGAGGACGATCGCGGCGATGAGGACCACGCCCGTGACGATCACGCCGTGGCGCAGCACAGCCTGTTCGGGCGACTTCCCCTTCAGTCCCGGCGGGGCCGGCAGAAGCGCGGCGGCGGCCCCGATGAGCGGGCCGACGACGATCAACGCGAGAAGAATCTGCATCACGGATTCACTGATATCGATCACGCCTGCTCACGCTCCCGTGGCGACGAGGAGGGCGGCGACCACCAGGACGACGGTGCCGGCGAGCAGCGCGCTCACATAGGTCTGCACATTGCCGGTCTGCGCACGCCGAACGGCGGTGCCCAGCCAGCGGGGTAGGGCGCCCGCGCCGCGTACGTAGGTGTCGACGACCTCTCGGTCGAGGAACCGGACGAGCGAGGCTCCGGCCTGGACCGGGCGGACGAACAGCACGGAGTACACGGCGTCGAGGTGGAAGCCGACGGCCGCGTGGCGGTGCAGCGGGCCGAGCAGCAGCCGGCTCGGATCCGCCGGGTCGGGCGCCTGGGCGACGTCTCCGTAGGCGGGTTCGTGGGTGGCGATGGCCTCGGCCTCGACGTGTCCGGCGTCGGCGTCCGGGTGGGCCGCGACCGCGCCCAGGGGGACGCGGACCGCCAGGGTGGTGGTGTGCCGCCAGGCTCCGTACGTGACGATCCCGCCGACCAGGGCGAGTCCTGTGCCGAGCACCGAGGTGGTGAGGACCGGCGTCAGGTCGCGGCCGTCGAACCAGTCGGGCAGCGGACCGAACGCCAGGCCGAACACGAGCGAGGGGATGGCGAGCACCCACAGCACCGCCGTCATGGTGACCGGCTGCCTGCCGTGGTCGGGGGCCTCGGTCCCGTGGCCGCGGAAGGCCAGCAGCCACAGCCGGGTCGCGTAGGCGGCGGTGAGGACGGCGGTGACCAGTCCGGTGACCAGGACGATCCAGCCCGAGGCACCGGGAGCCTGCCCGGTGTGGCCGGTGGCGACGTGCTCGGCGGCGCCGAGGACCGCCTCCTTGGAGAAGAAGCCGCTGAACGGAGGGATCGCGGCGAGGGCGAGCAGCGCCACGGTCATCGTCCAGAAGGCGTCGGGGACTCGGGTGCGCAGGTCCTTCATCCGGGACATGGCGGCCAGCGAGTTGGTGCCGGAGGCGTGGATGATCACGCCGGCGGCGAGGAACAGCAGCGCCTTGAAGGCGCCGTGCGCGAGGAGGTGGAAGACGGCGGCACCGCGGTCGCCGACGGCGAGGGCGCCGGCCATGTAGCCGAGCTGACCGATCGTCGAGTAGGCGAGGACCCGCTTGATGTCGTCCTGGGCGAGTGCCGCGAGGCCCGAACCGACCATCGTGACGCCGGCCATGACGGCGAGGACGACCATCGCGGCCGTGGAGGCCTGGAAGACGGGGAGGAGCCGGGCGACGAAGTAGATACCGGCGGCGACCATCGTCGCGGCGTGGATCAGCGCGGAGACGGGTGTGGGGCCGGCCATCGCGTCGGGCAGCCAGGTATGAAGCGGGAAGAGCGCCGACTTGCCCGCCACGCCCGCGAGGAGCAGCAGGGCGACGACGGTCGGGTGGTGCAGCCCGCCGCTCGCCACTGCGCCGAGGACCTTGGTGATCCGGAAGGAGCCGGCGTCGGTGGCCAGCGCGAACAGACCGATGAGGAAGGGGACGTCACCGAGCTTGGTGACCAGGAAGGCCTTGAGGGAGGCGGCGCGGGCTTCCGGGGTCTCCCAGTAGTGGCCGACCAGGAAGTACGAGCAGATGCCCATGATCTCCCAGCCGACCAGGAGCACCATCAGGTCGCCGGAGTAGACGACGAGCAGCATCGCGGAGGTGAACAGGGAGACGAGAGCAGCGTACGAGGGGTAGCGCGGGTCGTCGTGCAGATAGCCCGTCGAGTAGATCTGCACACAGCTGGCGACGACGCCGACGAGTACGGCGACGAGGGCGGCGAAGCCGTCGATGTGCAGGCCCAGTTCGATGGGGACCGAGCCGGTCGGGGTGAGCTCGGTGTGCGTGTCGATGGCCTGGCCGCCGCCTTGGTGGACCGCGACGAGCACGGCGAGGACGAGCGACGCGAGGGCCGGCAGGACGGCGAGCGGGCGGACGAGGCCCGGGGCCGTGCGGCCGAGGAGGAGTCCGGCGACGGCGCCGAGGAACGGAAGGAGGGGGACGAGGACGGCGAGGGTGGTCGTGGTCACGCGGTGGCCTCAGCCTTCTCGGCCGCGGGGGCGTCGCTGTCGGGGTCGTCGGGGCCGTGGCCCTCGGCGGTGTCGCGGAGCTTGTCGATGTCCGAGGTGCCGCGGTTGCGGTACACGGCGAGGACGATCGCCAGGCCGATGCCGATCTCGGCGGCGGCGATGGCGATGGTGAACAGGGTCAGCGCCTGGCCGGAGTGCAGCGTGTCGCGGGCGGCTTTGGAGAGCCAGACGTCGAAGGCGACGAGGTTCAGGTTGACGGCGTTGAGCATCAGCTCGACCGACATCAGGACCAGGATCGCGTTGCGGCGAGCAAGGACTCCGTACAGGCCCGTGCAGAACAGGAGGGCGGCGAGGACGGCGGGATAGGCGAGGTGCATCAGCTGACACCTTCCTTGTTCTGCTTGCCGTCGCGGCTTCCGGGGACGCGCGGGGTGGCGGCCGTCGTGGCCGGCGGTGCGGTGTCCGCCTTCGCCTTGCGGGATAGGACGATCGCGCCGACCAGTGCGGCGAGGAGGAGAACGGAGAGCGCTTCGAAGGGAAGTACCCAGTTCTGGAACAGGCTCGCTCCGGTCACCTCGGTGGAACCGGCGGCGGCGCCCTTCAGGTCGACCCAGGTCGTACGGAAGGCGTCGACGACGACCCAGACCAGGGCGCCGGCCGAGGCGACGGCCACGGTCAGCGCCGCCCAGCGGTTGCCGGAGTCGGCGTCCGGGGAGCGGCCGATCGGGGCCCTGGTGAGCATCAGACCGAACAGAAGGAGGACCACTACCGATCCGACGTAGATGAGGACCTGCACCCAGGCGATGAACTCGGCCGTCAGCAGCAGGTATTCGACGGCGAGTCCGCCGAGCGCGACCACGAGCCACAGGGCGGCGTGCACCAGCTGCTTGGTGGTGACGGTGACGATCGCGGCACCGAAGGTGAGCAGGCCGACGAGGAGGAAGGCGATCTCGACGCCGGTCGGGGACAGGAAGCCGTGGGTTGCGGCGGCGAGACTCACTCGTCCCCCTCCTGAGGCTCGGCCCGCTCTGCCGCGAGTTTGTCGGCGGTCTTGCGGGCGGCCGCGAACTCCTTGGGCTCCTCGGCGCCGGGGTCGAGGGCGGGCGGGGCCGGGACGGTCCACATCCACTCGCGGAGCTTGTCGCGTTCGTGGGTGAGTTCGTGGATGTCGGTTTCCGCGTACTCGAACTCCGGAGTCCAGAACAGCGCGTCGAAAGGACAGACCTCGATGCAGATACCGCAGTACATGCACAGGGAGAAGTCGATGGCGAAGCGGTCGAGGACGTTGCGGCTGCGCTCGCGGCCTCCCGGGGCGGGGGCCGGGACCGTCTCCTTGTGGGAGTCGATGTAGATGCACCAGTCCGGGCACTCGCGGGCGCACAGCATGCAGACCGTGCAGTTCTCCTCGAAGAGGGCGATGACTCCACGGGTGCGGGGCGGGAGTTCGGGCTGGACGTCCGGGTACTGCGCGGTGACGGTCTTCTTCGTCATCGTGCGGAGGGTGACGGCCAGGCCCTTGGCGAGGCCGGAGCCAGGAATGGGGGCCATGGTTACGCGATCACCACCTTGACGATGCCGGTGAGGGCGATCTGGGCGAGGGACAGTGGGACGAGGAGGGTCCAGGAGAGTTTCTGGAGCTGGTCCTCGCGCAGGCGGGGGTAGGTGACGCGGAGCCAGATGACGACGAAGGCGAGGATCGCGGCCTTCAGGAGGGTCCAGACCCAGCCGAGGCCGTCGGCGCCCCAGGGGCCGTGCCAGCCGCCCAGGAACAGGACGGTGGTCAGACCGCACAGGACGACGATCCCCGCGTACTCGGCGAGCAGGAACAGGGCGAAACGCAGGCCCGTGTACTCGGTGTACGCGCCGAAGATGATCTCGGAGTCGGCGACGGGCATGTCGAAGGGGGGCCGTTGGAGCTCGGCGAGGCCGGCGACGAAGAACACGATCGCGCCGACGATCTGCCAGGGCAGCCACCACCACCGGAAGGCGTCCACGATGCCGGGGAGCGAGACCGTGCCCGCGGCCATCGCCACCGAGGCCGCGGTCAGAAGCATCGGGAGTTCGTACGCGAGGAGCTGCGCGGCGGTGCGCAGGCCTCCCAGGAGGGAGAACTTGTTGGCCGACGCCCAGCCCGCCATGAGCGAGCCGAGGACGCCCACGCCCATGACGGCGAGGACGAAGAAGATGCCCGCGTCGACGACCTCGCCGACCGCGCCCTCACCAGGGCCGATCGGGATGGCGAGGAGGACCAGGAGGTACGGGAGGAGGGCCACCGCGGGGGCGAGCTGGAAGATACGCCGGTCCGCGCCCGCGGGGACGATGTCCTCCTTCTGCGCGAACTTCACGCCGTCCGCGACGAGCTGGGCCCAGCCGTGGAAGCCGCCCGCGTACATCGGGCCGAGACGGCCCTGCATGTGGGCCATCACCTTGTGCTCGGTCTGGCCCACGATCAGGGGGAACGTCAGGAACACGACGAAGACGACGAGGAGGCGTAGGGCGACGTCGAGAGCGTCGTTCACTGCGTGCCTCCGGAGGGGTCGTCGGGGGTGGGGGCAGGGGCGGGCTTCGTCCCCGAAGCGGAGGTCGAGCCTGAACCGGCGGAATCCTGCCCGGAGTCGGGCTCGGGCTCCGGGCCAGACTCCGATTGGGGCTGGGGCTTCGGATCAGACTGCGATTGGGATTCAGGCTCCGGCTGAGGCTTCGCCTGCGGCTGAGCCTCGGGCACGGGCACGGCCTCCGGCTTCGGCTCGGGCTCGGCCGTCGCCTGAGGCCGGGCCTCGGGCTCAGGCTTCGGCTCGGGCTCGGCCGTCGCCTGAGGCCGGGCCTCGGGCTCAGACTTCGCGTCGGGAGCCGGGGCGGGCTCGGGCTTCGGCTCCGGCGTCGCCTCGGGCTCCGGTGCCGGTTCCGGCTCCGGCGTCGTCCCGGGCTTCGGTGCCGGTTCCGGCTTTGGTGCCGGTTCCGGGTTCGGTTCCCGTTCCGGCTTCGGTTCCGAGTCGTCGAACGCCGGCTTCGGCTGGTGCCATGGCGCGTCGGAGCTGCGCGGTGCGGCGGGCCTTCGGCCGGGACTCGTCGTCGAGTCCGGCTCGGCTGCCCGCGAGGCGCTCGCCGGAGCGGTCGGTTCGGGGGGCGTCAACTGTTCCGTGACAGCCGCCGGTTCCTCCGCGGCCGTCGGCTCTTGCACAGACGCCGGAACGTTCCCAGCCCTCGGGCCGTTCGCGGCCGTCGGTCCCGGTGCGGGCGGCGGGGATTCCGGGTGTGTCTGGTGGGCGAGTTGGCTGGCGGAGCCCTGGCTGGCGCTGCGGGACCGGCGTGCGGGGCGCGCGGCTTCGGCACCGGGAGCGGCAGCAGCTGCGGCGGACGCCGTGTCCGCTCCCGTGGCACCCGTGCTCGCGCTCGCACCCGCGGTCGCGTCGGTAGGGGCTGCGGGTGTCTGGCCGGTCGAGCCCTCCGCCGCCGTGCGGGTCCTGCGGGCCGGGCGGTCGCCGGCGGGGCGGGCCGCGCCACGGGCGGGGCGGGACGGAGCCGGGGGGAGCTGGCCCTTGAGGGGGCCCCATTCGTTGGGGTCGGGGACGCCGGGCGCCAGCATCTGCCTGCGCTTGGGGCCGCCGTGCTCGGACTCGCCGGGTTCCTTCGCGCCGGGCCAGGCCTTGGCGACGCGGGCGGCCAGGACGAAGTCCTTGCGGAGGGGGTGGCCTTCGAAGCCCTCCGGCAGTAGCAGGGGGTCGAGGCCGGGGTGGCCCTCGAACGTGACCCCGAACATCTCGTGGGTCTCGCGCTCGTGCCAGGCGGCGCCCGCGTAGACGGTGACCGCCGACGGGAGCGCCGGGGCCGTGTGCGGGACGGTCGTACGGACGAGGAGGCGGTGCAGCGGGGACAGGGCCACGACGTGGGCAGAGACGCGGAAGCCCGTGCCGGGTTCGTCGACGGCGCTCAGCCAGTCGAAGTAGGTGCAGCCCAGGGTGTCGCGGGCCGTCTCCAGGGCCGCGATCCAGGCAGCGGGCGGTACGTCGACCGTCAGGACCTCGTACGACTCCTCGGCCGTGGCGTCGGGGCCGAAGAGGTCCTCGGCGGAACCGGGAAGCCAGCCGACGGTCATCGGTCCTCCTCACCGGGGGCGGCCGGATCCGTTTCCGGAACGCTCGTCGCCGAAGGAGCCGACGGCGCGGAAGGAGTCGGTGGAACCGGCGGAGCCTGTGAAGTCGACGGAACCGGTGGAGCCGGTGGTTTCATCAGGTCGCTCTGGAGCGCGGCGGCCGACGGGCGCGGCGCATCGGACCCGTAGCGCTCCCCCAGCGATTCCCGGGCGATCTTCTCCTGGAGCTTGAGGATGCCCTGGAGCAGGGCCTCGGGGCGGGGCGGGCACCCGGGGACGTAGACGTCGACGGGGATGATCTGGTCGACGCCCTTGGTGACGGAGTAGGAGTCCCAGTAGGGGCCGCCGCAGTTGGAGCAGGCGCCGAAGGAGATGACGTACTTCGGCTCGGGCATCTGCTCGTACAGGCGCTTGACGGCGGGGGCCATCTTGTCCGTGACCGTGCCCGACACCACCATCAGGTCGGCCTGGCGGGGGCCCGGCGCGAACGGGATCACGCCGAGGCGGATGAAGTCGTGGCGGGCCATCGACGCGGCGATGAACTCGATCGCGCAGCAGGCGAGGCCGAAGTTGAAGACCCAGAGCGAATAGCGGCGGCCCCAGTTCAGGACCACCTTCATCGGCTCGGGAGCGAGGCGGGCGAGCGCGCCGAGCCGCTTCGGCTCGGGGAGCGACACCGGCGCCGGCACCGGCTGTTCCGGGGCGGAGGGGGTCACGCCCATGTCAGGACGCCCTTCTTGTATGCGTACAGCAGGCCCACGGCCAGGAAGCCGAGGAAGATGAACATCTCGACGAGCGTCGCGGAGCCGTAGCCGGGAGCGGCGAAGACCGTGGCCCAGGGGAAGAGGAAGATCGAGTCGACGGCGAAGATGACGTAGAGGAAGGCGTAGACGTAGTAGCGGACCTGGGTGTGGGCCCAGCCCTCGCCGACGGGGTCGACTCCGCACTCGTACGTCAGGAGTTTCTCGGGGGTCGGGACCACGGGCCGCAGCAGGCGGCCCGCCCCGAACGCGACGGCGACGAACAGCACGCCCACGACGGCGAGCAGCCCGACGACCGAGTAGGACTGGAAGTAGTCCGCCGCGACGACGGTTCCGGTCGCCGTGACAACGGTCGGTTCCGACACGTCAGCCCCTCACTCCCTGACCTCGTTGCGCCCCGTCGTGCGCCGTCGCGCACTCTGTGATGCGCCATGTTCGACGATCTGTACGGACGGGAGTCTAGGGCCTGCTAAAGAGAGCGTAAGCAGCCCGTCACGTCTCGACCATCCCTCGGCTCTCGGTGACGTGTTCACGTCTCACGGTGTGAACACGTCCCGGTGGGACCCCGTCGCCACATCGCCTGCCGGTTCGTCGTCACGTCCGGTCGTCGTCATGCCCGGTCCTCGCACGTCCAGTCGCCGTCCCGCCCGGCCCTCGTACGTCCAGTCGCCGTCCCGCCTGGCCCTCGTACGTCTGCCGTCGTCACATTCGGTCGTCGTCACGTACGGTCCGCACCCCTGGGGTGGGGTTATCCCCAGTGCATCGCGGCGGCCCACCTCATGGCGCGGCGGCGCGCCGCCGGGCAGGCTAGCGGATATGACCGAACGCATCACGCCCGCCGGGCCGCCGGACGCCCCGTCCGACGGTGAACGGCCGCCCGCCGTACGTCCCGCCCTTGACCAGCAGACGTGGAAGGAGATCGCCCATCTCCTGGTGAATCTGCCGGCCTCGATCGTCGGGTTCGTGTACGTGGTGACCATGCTCGCCACGGGCGCCGGTCTCGCCGTGACCGTCGTCGGGCTGCCCCTGCTCGCGGCCGGGCTGCGGGGTTCGCGGCAGCTGGGCAAGCTGGAGCGGTCGCGGGCGCGGCGGCTGCTGGGGCTGCGGATCGACGAGCCGAGCCCGTTGCCGGTGCGCCGGACCGGCTTCTTCGGCTGGCTGTGGTCGAGTCTGAAGGACCCGGTGGGCTGGCGGGCGGTGCTGTACGACCTCATACGGCTGCCCTGGGGCATCGTCACCTTCACGGTGACGCTCGTGTCGCTGTTCGTGCTGTGGCCGGTGCTGCCGTTCATCGCGCGCGGCCTGACGAACGTGGACCGGGCGATGGTGCGCGGGCTGCTGTCGCCCTCCGACGAGTTGGAGCGGCGTATCGCCGAACTGGAGTCGGACCGCGGGGTGGTGGTCGACACGGCCGCCGCCGATCTGCGCCGGATCGAGCGCGATCTGCACGACGGGGCGCAGGCCCGGCTCGTCAACCTCGCGATGGGGCTCGGCCTGGCGAAGGAGAAGCTCCTGGAGGACCCCGACGCCGCGGCGTCGATGGTCGACGAGGCGCACGGCGAGGTGAAGCTCGCCCTTCAGGAGCTGCGTGATCTGGCCCGCGGGATCCACCCGGCGGTCCTCACCGACCGGGGTCTGGACGCCGCGCTGTCCGCGATCGCCTCGCGGTGCACCGTGCCCGTGAAGGTGAGCACGGAGCTGGAGACGCGGCCGGCCGCCGCCATCGAGGGCATCGCGTACTTCACCGTCTCCGAACTGCTCCAGAACGTCAGCAAGCACAGCAGGGCGAGGTCCGCGTCGGTCGACGTCTGGCGGACGGACGATCGTCTGCTCATCCAGGTCAGGGACGACGGCCGCGGCGGGGCCGGCGTCGACGGCGGTACGGGTATGGCGGGGCTCGCGGACCGGCTCGGAGCGGTGGACGGTCTGTTCGTCGTCGATTCGCCGGCGGGCGGTCCGACGGTCATCACAGCCGAACTGCCGTGGCGGGACCGCCAGAACGAGCCCGCGCGGTAACCGTCGTATCAGGCCCGAGTGCGGGTCGTCAGCGGGCCCGCAGGCCGGTCGTCGTACGGGCCCACGTTCACTCGATGGAGACCTCCGGCTGGAAGGCAGGGGTCCTCGGTGGGTCCGCGAAAGGTCCGCGGAGGTCCGCAGTGGGTCCGCGGAGGGTCCTCGGAGGTCCACGGAGGTAGGGAAAACCCCCCGTTCAAGACGCCGATCCGCTCCATGTCGGGGTGGGCCCCGGGACGGCAGGCTTGGGGAAGCAGCCGACGCACGGAAGTAGTCGGCGCGCGGAACAAGCCGAGGCACGGAACAAACGAGGGCGCGGAACAAACCGACGCGCGCCGACAAATCAACGCACGGAACAAGCCAAGTCGCAGGACAAGCCGACCCGCAGGACGAGACGAGAGAACGGACGGACCGATGGCCACGGACTACGGACACGGATACGGGCACCGCGGCGGGCCCGGATCCGACGAGGCGGGCGCCGGCGGGAGGTCGCACCGTCTTCCGGCCCCGCTACGGGCGCCGTTCGAGGCCCGCACCCTGCGCGAGTTCGGCTATGTGCTGCTGGGCCTGCCGCTCGGGATCCTCATGTTCACGTTCGCCGTCACGATGGTCTCGCTCGGCGCGGGCCTGCTGGTCACCTTCCTGGGGGTCCCGGTGCTCGCCGCCGCACTGGCCGGCTGCCGTGGCCTCGGCTCGCTGGAGCGGGCGCGGGCGCGCGCGCTGCTCGGTGTGGAGGTGGCCGAGCCCGAGCCGCTGAGGATGAAGAAGCACGGGGCGATGGCGTGGATGGGCGCCGTGCTCAAGAGCGGCACGTCGTGGCGGCACCTGCTGTACGCGGTGATCCAGTTCCCGTGGTCGGTGTTCTCCTTCGTCGTCGCGCTGAACTTCTGGGTGTACGGGTGGGCGCTGCTCACGTATCCGCTGTGGTTCTGGGTCTTCCCGATGTACGGCGGCCAGGACGGACTCCAGCTGTACGGCGACGGCACGCACTCGATCTATCTGGACAACCCGTTCGAGATCACGGTGACCGCGCTGGTGGGACTGCTCTTCACGATGGCGACCCCGTGGATCGTGCGGGCGCTGACGCTCGTGGACCGGCTGATGGTGAGCGGGCTGCTCGGCCCCTCCCGGCTGGCCACGCGTGTGGTGGAGCTGGAGTCGGACCGTGGGGTCGTGGTCGACACGGCCGCCGCCGATCTGCGCCGGATCGAGCGCGATCTGCACGACGGGGCGCAGGCCCGGCTCGTCGCCCTGGCGATGGATCTGGGGCTCGCCAAGGAGAAGCTGACCGAGGACCCCGAGGCGGCGGCGCGGATGGTGGACGAGGCGCACGGCGAGGTCAAGACGGCGTTGCAGGAGCTGCGGGATCTCGCGCGCGGCATCCATCCGGCGGTGCTGACGGACCGCGGGCTCGACGCCGCGCTGTCCTCTGTGGCCTCGCGGTGCACGGTGCCGGTGCAGGTGGAGGTCGACCTGGGTGCGCGGCCGGCGCCCGCGATCGAGGGGATCGCCTACTTCACCGTCTCCGAACTGCTCCAGAACATCAGCAAGCACTCCCGTGCGACGCGGGCGACGGTGGATGTGTGGCGGGTGGAGAACCGGCTGATGATCCAGGTCGGCGACAACGGGGTCGGCGGGGCCGATGCCACCGAGGGGTCGGGCCTGGCGGGGCTCGCGGAACGGCTCGACGCGGTGGACGGGATCCTGGTGGTGGACTCGCCGCCGGCCGGTCCCACCCGGATCACGGCGGAGCTGCCCTGGCGGGGCTGAGAAACCCCGGCACGCCGGTACCCCGGTGCCCCCCACCGGGGTACCGGCGTGCCGGCATGTGCCGGTTGCCGGGGCAGCGCGTACCCCGGTGGGGTGACAGTCCCGGGACAGCACGTACCCCGGTGGGGTAACAGGTCCCCGGGCAACAGGGCCCGGGGACAACGGTGCCCCGGGCAACAGGACCCGGGGCAACACGGACCAGGACCTCTATTCGCGTCGCTCGGGCGCGCCCCGGCCCCAATGCTGGAATGCTGGGGTCTGTCGTACGAGCGGGCACGAACCCGGCGGAGCCGGGGGCGGCCGGGGTGGGCTCTGGGGGGCCGAAAAATCGTGGAGGACAGAGTGCGTGTGGTCATCGCCGAGGATTCAGTGCTGCTCAGGGAGGGCCTGACCCGGTTGCTGACCGACCGTGGGCATGATGTCGTGGCAGGGGTCGGTGACGGCGACGCGCTGATCAAGACCATCACCGAGTTCGCGGCGCAGGACGCGCTGCCGGACGTCGTCGTCGCGGACGTCCGGATGCCGCCGACGCACACCGACGAGGGCGTGCGGGCGGCCGTGCAGCTGCGCAAGGCTCATCCGGGACTCGGTGTGCTGGTGCTGTCACAGTACGTGGAGGAGAGGTACGCCACCGAACTGCTGGCCGGTTCGAGCCGTGGCGTCGGCTACCTGCTCAAGGACCGGGTCGCCGAGGTGCGCGAGTTCGTGGACGCGGTCGTGCGGGTGGCCCAGGGGGGTACCGCGCTCGACCCGGAAGTGGTGGCGCAGCTGCTGGGCCGCAGCCGCAGGCAGGACGTGCTGGCCGGGCTGACGCCGAGGGAGCGCGAGGTCCTCGGGCTCATGGCCGAGGGCCGGACGAACTCCGCCGTCGCCCGTCAGCTGGTGGTCAGCGACGGCGCAGTCGAGAAGCACGTCAGCAACATTTTCCAGAAGCTCGGCTTGTCACAAAGTGACGGGGATCATCGGCGTGTTCTGGCCGTCCTCACATACTTGAACTCATGACGATCTGACAGTCTGTCAGTTGTCGAGCAGAACCAAAGGGTGACACGGGAACGTCATCCGAGGAAGGGGCCGGGGGGCAGGAAATAACATGACACATCAGCATGTCAGGACGTCTCAAAACAGCGTCCATCATACGAATGGCCGAAGGAAGGCGACCCTTACCGACGTAGGGTTGAAATAGGAAGGGTCTGCGGGAAGACCACTCCCGGACAGCCGCCTCAAAGGAGGTCCAGTTCAGTGACGAGCAAGGTCAGCAGCCCAACGGAACAGGCCGACGAAGCCGTCGTAGGAGAACAGCGCAAACCGCCGGGGGCGAAGGACGTCCGCCGGCTGGACCGGGTCATCATCCGGTTCGCGGGGGACTCCGGTGACGGTATGCAGCTCGCCGGCGACCGGTTCACATCGGAGACTGCCTCCTTCGGCAACGACCTCTCGACCCTGCCGAACTTCCCTGCCGAGATCCGCGCGCCCGCAGGCACACTGCCGGGCGTTTCGTCTTTCCAACTGCACTTCGCCGACCACGACATCCTCACGCCGGGCGACGCGCCGAACGTCCTCGTGGCGATGAATCCGGCCGCGCTGAAGGCGAACATCGCCGACGTGCCGCGCGGCGCCGAGATCATCGTCAACACGGACGAGTTCACCAAGCGGGCGATGCAGAAGGTCGGCTACGCGACCAACCCGCTGGAGGACGGCTCGCTGGACGGCTACAACGTCCACCCCGTCCCGCTCACGACGATGACCGTCGAGGCGCTCAAGGAGTTCGAGCTCTCCCGCAAGGAGGCCGAGCGTTCCAAGAACATGTTCGCGTTGGGGTTGTTGTCGTGGATGTACCACCGGCCGACCGAGGGTACCGAGAAGTTCCTGCGGACCAAGTTCGCCAAGAAGCCGGACATCGCGGCCGCCAACCTCGCCGCGTTCCGGGCCGGTTGGAACTTCGGCGAGACGACGGAGGACTTCGCCGTCTCCTACGAGGTGGCGCCTGCCTCGAAGGCGTTCCCGACCGGCACCTACCGCAACATCTCCGGGAACCTGGCCCTGTCCTACGGTCTGATCGCCGCCTCCCGGCAGGCGGATCTGCCGCTCTACCTGGGCTCCTACCCCATCACCCCGGCCTCCGACATCCTGCATGAGCTGAGCCGGCACAAGAACTTCGGTGTGCGCACCTTCCAGGC
>NZ_JBEXGX010000029.1:0-113111 GCF_040607495.1 Streptomyces sp. NPDC005281
TCGTCCACAACCTTCACGTCCACTTGGTGTTTGTCACGAAGTACCGGCGCGGAGCCATGACCGACCCGATCCTGACACGCTGCGAAGAGATCATGCGAGAGGTCTGCGCGGACTTCGAAGCCGAGCTGAAGCAGTTCAACGGCGA
Organism: Streptomyces sp. NPDC005281; assembly: GCF_040607495.1. Lineage (NCBI taxonomy): Bacteria > Bacillati > Actinomycetota > Actinomycetes > Kitasatosporales > Streptomycetaceae > Streptomyces > Streptomyces sp. NPDC005281. The sequence continues at coordinate 146 of NZ_JBEXGX010000029.1, forward strand.
GGCCGATCACGTCCATCTGCTCGTGCACTACCCGCCGAAGGTCCAGCTTTCCAAACTGGTCAACTCCCTCAAGGGCGTCTCGGCCCGGCTGCTGCGCAAGGAGTACGACAGCCACATCCGCCGGTACCTGTGGGGCGGACACTTCTGGTCCGGCTCGTACTTCGCCGGAAGTTGCGGCGGGGCGCCCCTGACCGTCGTGAAGCAGTACATCGAGAACCAGAACCGCCCCACGTGACGGGCCGAGGTGAACACTGCGGACCCGTGCTCACCTGCGGGGCAGAGCAATTCTGAGATGACCTTCACCCCCGACGTAAACGCCGGAGCACTGGCCAAGATCAAAGGTAGACAGCCGTGACGACGAACCAAGAGGGACCCATCTCTCCCGGACCCGCCTCGCCGTGGCACGCGACCACCGCACCCGTTGTTGCACTGCGATGTGGCACTCGCGCCGGGCCGTTGACGTCTACGGCTGGCGCGGTGTGGTGACCCGGACCTCCGCCAGGACGACGCCGGTTACCAGGTCGCGGCGCACGGGGACATACAGGCCCCAGTCGGCGTCACCGGCCGTGAGCCAGCCTCCGGCCCACGGGGTGTCGGTGGTCTCCAGAACAAGCAGCTCCCCCACCGTGAACGCCTCCTCTTCCAGACCCGCCCACGTGGCGACGCCGTAACCCGCCACGTTCCCGGCCGCCGCTTCCCCCTCCAGGACGACGAACGCGTCCCGCATCGCGCGGTGCAGGGCGGCGCGGTCGCCGGGGTGGGCGCGCTCCGGGTTGTGAAGCAGGACCAGGTCGAGCCGGTCGCGACCGAGCTGGTCGCGGTTGCGGCTTGTCTGCCAGCGCACATAGTCCGCGGCGAGGCTGTGCCCGGCGGCGGCCTGGTCCTCGGGGAGGACACCGGCGTGCACGGCGGCGGCACCGGTGGCCGCGGTGAAGTAGCCGGCCTTCGTCGCGATCCGCAAGGACGGAGGAGGCATTTGGTGGTCTTGCGAACCAGAACTGGCCGGGGTCGAAGAAGGCCCGCTGGTGGGTTCCAGCGGGCCTCCCCCCGCGATTGCGGAGGCGGCCCCGGGAGATGGGGGACGTACGCATAGTCTCCCGCCCCAGCACACGGTGGCCCTCCCGCAGCCGTTCTTGCCTCGCAGACCACAACAGCCCCGGTGGACGGGTGGGCAGGCCCATCGCGAGAGAGCCGCCTCATATGGCCCTGTGGGTGCGCCGGACGTCGGCGCTGGTCTCAGTCGAGCGTGATGTCCCCTGCGCGAGTCGGGATGGCGTCGAGCCTGGAGATGGTCGCTGCGTCGAGGGTGATCGCTCCTGTGTCCACGTTTGCCTGCAGGTGGTCAGGATCGGCTGTGCCGGGAATCAGCAGCAGGTTCGGGGCGTGGTGCAGCAGCCAGGCCAGACCGACCTGGGCGGGAGTGACGGACAGCTCGCGGGCGACGGCGATCACATCGGGTTCGTCGGAGACCTTCGCCAGGCCGGCGAAGGCGCTGCCGAGCGGGAAGTACGGCACCCAGGCGATGTCCCGGGCGAGGCACAGTTCAAGCAGGTCCTCGTCGTCGCGGGCCAGCAGGCTGTAGTTGTTCTGCACACAGGCGATGCCGGCGGGCAGAGCCCGGATCAGCCCGTCGAGGGTGACGCTGCTGAGGCCGATCGCGCCGATCTTGCCCTCGTCGCGCAGAGACGTCATCACAGCGAGCTGGTCATCGAGATCGACGACTTGGTCGCCCTCGGCGCGCAGGCCGGGGCCCGTGTCCAGGCGGCGCAGATTGACGAGGGGAATCTGTTCGAGTCCAAGGCTCGTCAGGTTGTCTTCGACGCTGGCACGCAGTTGCTCGGGGCGCTGCGCGGGGCGCAGCGGAATGGGGCCGTCGAGGTCGGGATCGGCGCCGACCTTGCTGACGACCATGACGTCGTCCTCGGGGCGGATGGCTTCGTTGATCACTTCGTTGACAAAGCCGTGGCCGTAGAACTGGGCGGTGTCGATGTGGTCGATCCCGAGTTCGACGGTGCGGCGCAGGATGGCGACGGCGGTCTTCCGATCGCCCCGGAGGCGTTCGAGCTGCATCGCGCCGAAGCCGATGCGGGAGACCGTGCGGCCCGCGAGCCGTCCGGGCCCTCCGGCGTACTGCGTACCGAAGGCGGTGAACTCGAGGGGGCGGATGTCAGAGCTCATGGCTGTCCCGTTCGCGTGAGACGATGCGGTAAGCGGAGTCACTCCGCTTAACTCGACCGTAGCAGTAACCGGAGGTCCTCCGCTTTGTCTGTGCCCGAACGCCCGGTCACCGGCCGCAGCGCAGCAGCATCGGATCGGCCGGTACGTGCTGACGCGCGGCGAAACCGCGACAGACTTCTCGACGTGGCACGCGCCGCGTTCGCCGCGACCAGCGAGGCCGTCCCCCTGGACGCGATTGCCCGTGAGGCCGGTGTCGGGATCGGGACGCTCTACCGGCATTTCCCCACCCGTGAGGCGCTGGTGGAGGCCGTCTACGCCGCCGAACTGGACGAGGTTGTCTCCAGCGCCCCTGCCTTCCTCGCCGACCTCGCCCCGGAAGCCGCCCTGCGCGCATGGATGGACCGATACGCCGCGTTCTTCCAGATCAAGCGCGGCATGTCGGACACTCTGCGGGCGGGCTGGGCCTCGGGCAGCATCGCCACACCGGCAACGCGCGAACGCATCACAGCCGCCATCGCGTTGATGCTGAGCAGCGGCGCGCAGGCCGGTTCGCTGCGCTCGGATGTCGCCTCGGAGGACGTCACGATGATGCTTCTCGGAGTGTTCCTCTCCACCACGGCCAGCGACTCACCCGAGCGGGTCGGTCAACTCCTCGACCTTGTGGTCGACGCGCTCCGGCCTCAGGCGGCCCGCAACACCTAGAGGCCACGGTCCGCCGGACGCCAGGTTCTCTCAGCCGATCGAGCCGAGATCGCCGCCGCTCCAGCGTTCCGGGCGCATGCGGACCACGACATGGTCGGCGAGTTCGGCCTCGGACCATGCCGCGTACCGGTCGAGGGGCTCACCAAGAGAGACTGCGGGCGGCAATGTCCCTGTAGAGGCCAGGGGCAGGTTCAGCGATGCCGGCGACTGGTCCCTCGACGGCTACGTAGCGGGGTGGGCTCCGCGCGCTGGACGAGATGGCTGAAGAGCTGGGCTGCTTTGACCGGCCTCATTTTGCGAGAGTCCGCGCCGGTGAGGATCCAGGGCATTCCGGCCGGCTCGTAGGCGTACCAGATCGGCAGCGGAAGCGGTCCGCGGGCGCCGCCGATGGTGACGCCCACCATCGCGACGTACCGCGGGGGCCGGTCCCGCATCCTGGGGCAACAACGATCGGCACAGCCGCACCGCACGCTCACGCAGTTCCAGCGCGTACTTTCTCGGTGCAGCCATGGTCGATGTTCCTCTCAAGAGAACCACCTGACCCCCTGCCAACACCCTCCGCAGTGCGGAGGGAACCTCACTCTCACGAGACCCATCTGACCTACTGTCACCTCTCCCTGCGTCTCGGGGAACCTCAGTCCTGCTCTTCACAAGTAGAGAACTCACCACATGATCCATGAGAACGCGTACACGTCGGTCGAGGTGCGACGGAAGGCAGCGAATCACCTGCCGATCTCCTGGGAGCAGCGCCTGCTCCACTTCGGCCACCTGGAGCGCCCGCGTACGTCGGTGCGCGACCGCCTGGTCGTACCGTTGCCCGAACCCGGAACGCGGGTGTGGCGCATGCTCGGGCTCTCCCTGGTCGCGTCAGGCCGGCTGGCGCGCTGGTCGGGATGGGGCGGGCCCTTACTGGTGGCGCTGCTTGCCGGGCTGCCGCGCTTTTGGCGTCTGGGCAGCCCGCGGGCCGTCGTATTCGACGAGACGTACTACGCGAAGGACTCCTGGTCTCTGCTGCGGCTCGGCTACGAGGGCACCTGGCCGGACCGCAAGATCTCCGACCCGCAGATCCTGGCCCATCCCCAGGTGATCCCCCTCTCCGACGCCGGGGCCTTCGTCGCGCACCCGCCGACAGGCAAGTGGGTGATCGCCCTCGGTGAGTGGACGTTCGGCCTCAACCCGTTCGGCTGGCGCTTCATGACGGCAGTCCTTGGCACGCTGTCGATACTGATGCTGTGCCGAATAGGACGCCGCCTGTTCCGTTCGACGCCGCTGGGCTGTCTGGCCGGGGCACTGATGGCGATGGACGGACTCCACTATGTGATGAGCCGCACCGCTCTACTCGACCTCGTCGTCATGTTCTTCGTACTGGCGGCGTTCGGATGCCTGCTCATTGACCGGGACAGTGCGCGGGCCCGGCTCGCGGCAGCCCTACCGGCCGACGCGGACGACCGGGTCCGCCCGGACGGACACACCGGTGACCGTGCCGGGATGGGAGTGCGTCCCTGGCGGCTCGCTGTCGGCCTCTTCCTGGGTCTGGCCGCCTCGACCAAATGGAACGGCCTGTACTTCCTCGCCTTCTTCGTGATCCTTACCCTGCTGTGGGACGTCGGCTCTCGCCGCGTGGCGGGGGCGTACCGCCCCTACCGCGCGGTGCTGCGCAAGGATCTCGGCTGGTCGGTGCTGTCCCTCGTACCGGTCGCCGCTGTGACGTATCTGGCGACATGGACCGGCTGGTTCCTGTCCGATAACGGCTACGGACGCCACTGGGCGGACAGCCGCGGCGGCACCTGGTCGTGGATTCCGGCCCCACTCCGCAGCCTGTGGCACTACGAGTACGGCGTGTACCAGTTCAATGTGGGGCTGCACACTCCCCACAGGTACCAGTCGAATCCCTGGAGTTGGCTCGTCCTCGGTCGCCCCACGCTGTTCCACTACGAGTCACCGGAACCCGGGACGGACGGCTGCCGCGCGACGGCCGACTGCGCACAGGCGATCCTCGCCCTGGGAACACCACTCCTGTGGTGGTCGGCATGCTGCGCACTCGTGTACCTGCTCTACCGGTGGGCGCTGCGCCGCGACTGGCGCGCCGGCGCCATCCTGTGCGCGGTGGGCGCCGGTTATCTGCCCTGGTTCCTGTACCAGGACCGCACGATCTTCTCCTTCTACGCGGTCGTCTTCGTGCCGTACCTGAGCCTGGCCGTGACGATGATGCTGGGAGGCATGCTGGGTCCGCCGGGAGCGGCTGGCAAGCGCCGGATACGAGGTGCGGTGGCCGCAGGCGCGCTAGTCCTGCTCATCGCCTGGAACTTCATCTACTTCTGGCCCCTGTACACGGGCACCGCCATCCCGATCGACCAGTGGCGGTCACGGATGTGGCTGGATACCTGGGTCTAGGTGGGCAGGCTGGCCAAGAAGGCGCGACCGACGGTCGCGCGCTCTTGGCGGTTGTTGGTGGTTTGAGCTTGTTCCGCTTTGACGGACATCATCGGTGTGGTGGTCAGACTGCGAGTGCGGTCTCGTATTCGGCGGGGCTGCTGTGCAGACGGTGCAAGTTGTACCAGCCCTCGGTGAAATCGAAGATCGCGGTGCGTGCGGTGGCCCGGCTGGGCCAGGCGGTGGTGTCGAGCAACTCCCGTTTGATGGTGGCGAAGAACGACTCGGCGAGTGCGTTGTCCCAGCACTGCCCGGTGCGGCCGACCGACAGACGTACCCCCAACTGGCCTGCCAGCAAGGCGAGTTGCTGGCTGGTGTATTGACGGCCGCGGTCCGAGTGTCGGTGACGTTGAGGCGCGCCGAGAGCGGGGCGACTTCGATCACTTCAAGGTGCCAGCCGCTTTCGGTGAGCCCAACGGTGAGAGTGCGGACGATCTCGTCCATCGGTGCGGGGCTTTCGGTGGCGACATCGAGGTCCTGGCTTGGACGTGTAATGAGTTCGTGGGCCTGGACGGCGTAGCCGCCGGTAATCACTAGAGGGTACGGAGAGCCGATGGCCAAGACGTCCGCCAGAAGGCGAGCGTGCAGGTCGGGAAGTCTCACGCGGCCGCCGGCCCCTGGCTGGTACGCCGTCGCCGGGCCGGGGGTTGGGCGGGAGGTACGTCGGCCAGGGCCCGAAGTTCCGAAAACCGTTCCTCCCACACGCCGCGAACCGTAGTCGAGACCAGGGTCCGCAACGTGGGCCACGACCGCACGAGAATGTCGCGGTTCAGAAGAGCGGACAGGTCCTTGCGCATGCCCTCGGCCAGGACGGTGCGGTACAGGCTCATCCGCTGACGTTCGTTGGCGAGGTCGAAGGCACGCAGCCCGGACCAGACCACGGTCAAGGGAGGTTCCACGACCCCCTCTGCCAGCCCGCGCAGCTCATCAAGCGAATCCGGCAGCCGTCGCCGGAACTTCTCGCGATACAGCTCCAGATTCGTGCCGCCAGAGCCCGAGTCCTCAGCGGCACCGACAGGAGACGGTTCGGGAACCGGGGACTGTGGTGTGGCGGGCATGCCATCAATTATGGGGGTTGCCGCCCACCGCCGGGCGGCAACAGCATGTTCCAACCCGTGACGCCCTGCGCTTCGGAGCGTTTTGTTCAGAAAGCGGGCTTCGCGTATTCGGTTGAGACTGACCTGTTCGCCAACCTGACCGGTAGCGACGAGACCTTCTTCGGACCTGCAGGACGGCCAGGTGCTGGATACATGTGCAGGACGACGACAGTCAGCCTGACCTTCAGCCTCCACCTCGATGAGCAACCTTCGGTTGCGTAAGGCGCCGGAGTCGCCTATCGTGATGCGCAACCAAAGGTTGCGAAAGGTGGCTGCGGACATGGAGCACGGGAGCATCGAGCGCGAGCTGTACGTCGACGCCCCGCCCCAGGTGGTGTTCGACGTGCTCACCGACCCCGATCACATCCGGGACTGGTGGAGCGCGGAGACCGACTTCGAGGCGGCCCCCGGCAGGCGGGGCACCCTCACCTGGACGGACGAGGGCAGCGGCACCCGAGAGTCCGTGCCGTTCACGGTCGTCGAGTCCGATCCGCCGCGCACCCTGTCGTTCCGGTGGACCTACGAGGACGGGCAGACCGCGGCCCTGGGCAACTCGCTGCTGGTGACCTTCGAACTCACACCGGCGGGCGAGGGGACCACGCTCCGCTTCCGCGAGAGCGGGTACCGCGAACGCGGCTGGGAGGCCGCCGTGCTCGAGGCGCACTACAACGACCACCGGCAGGGCTGGGACTTCTATCTGCCCCGCCTGGCGGCGACCGCCAAGCAGGCGGCGGGCGCGCGATGAACACCGGCGTCGATGACGGTCTGTGGTCGGCGATCGGCGATCCGACCCGGCGCCGCATGATCGACCTGCTGCTGGCCGAGGGGCAGGGCACCGCGACGACCCTCAGCGCCCGACTGCCCGTCACCCGGCAGGCCGTGACCAAGCATCTGACCGTGCTCGACCGGGCCGGACTCGTCCGGTCCACGGCGGCCGGCCGGGAGCGGCGCTACCACGTCGACGAGGCACAACTGGCGCGCGCCGTAGCCCAGTTGCAGTCGGTGGGCGCGCTGTGGGACGCCCGGCTGCAGCGCGTCAAGAACATCGCCGAGGAGATCCAACGAGCCAAGAACGAGAAGAAGTAGAGCCGGAACGAAAAGAAGCGAGGAGATCGAGATGGCGGACATCCTGCACCGGGTCGGCACCACCGCGGCCCGGGAGACGGTTTATCAGGCGCTCACCACGGTCGACGGTCTGGCCGCATGGTGGACGACCGACACCGAGGGCACCGGCGACGACGTGCTGCAGTTCCGCTTCGGCGACGTCGGCGGCTTCGACATGAAGGTCCTCGAACTGCGGCCGGACATGCGGGTGCGGTGGGAGGTCGTCGACGGCCCCGAGGAATGGATCGGCACCACGGTGACCTTCGACCTCAAGCAGGAAGGCGAGTGGACGATCATCCTGTTCGCGCACGAAGGATGGCGCGAGCAGGTGGAGTTCATGAACCACTGCACCACCAAGTGGGCACTGTTCCTGATGAGCCTGAAATCCCTGGTGGAGACGGGCACCGGCGCACCGCACCCGCACGACGTGCGGATCAGCAACTGGCATTGACCCCGCCCGCGAGTGTGGAGCCCCGGCGCGGGCCGGGGCTACGCGCCGACAACCGGATCGGCTGTTCGGTCCCGGCCCGACTGAGGTCAAGGATGAGGGCACCTACTGCAGCAGTTGCAAGGCCGGCAAGCCCGCAGACGACGTCGGTTCGAGATCGGTGACGATGCTCTGGACGGTGCGCTCAGTGGTCGGCAGGCCTCGGCGATGTCACGCAGCCGGGCAGCGGTCGCGGGCGATCGCGAACAGCACGCGGGCGTGGCTGGTCAGGAAGCTCCAACTCGCACCCTGCACCTGCACGACCTGCCCCCTTCCGCTAACGCCGCGCGGCCATGCCCAGGTCACTGAGCTGAGCATTGTTGCACTCAGTAGACGGCCAGAGAGATAGCGATGTAGTGCGCCGCGAAGGCGGCGATCGTCAGGGCGTGGAACACCTCGTGGAAGCCGAACCAGCGCGGGGAGGGGTCGGGCCGCTTGAGGGCGTAGACGACCGCGCCGGCACTGTAAAGAAGACCGCCCGCCACGACCAGGACGAGTACGGCCACTCCCCCGGTATGTAGGAAATCGGGCAGATACCGCACCGGCGCCCAGCCCAGGGCCAGGTAGCACGGCGTATACAGCCAACGCGGAGCTGCGACCCACAACACCCGGAACGCAATGCCCACCAGTGCGCCCGACCACACGACCCACAGCAGTACGGACCGCTGCTCCGGCCGGAGGAGAAGCACGGCCAGCGGGGTGCAGGTGCCGGCGATGATCAGGAAGATGTTGGCGTGGTCGAGGCGTCGCAGGAGTGCCTCCCCCAGTGATCCCCAGGTGCCGCGGTGGTAGACGGCGCTCGTTGCGAACAGCAACCAGGCGGTGATCGAGTACACGGCGCAGGCCAGAGTCGCCTGAGGGGTCCGGGCCAGGCAGATGAGTACAACGCTGGCGATCAGCGAGAGGGGAACCATGCCCGCATGCAGCCAGCCACGCAGCCTCGGCTTGACCGGCTCGACCAGTTCGGCCGCCCGATCCACCAGAGCGGCGACTGGGTGAGCGTGCCCCCCTGCTGCTTCGTCGGCCTGCGACTCGACGGGCGGGGGCGGGTCGTCCTCGCGACTCTCTCCACTCCGCGTGGCATCGTGAATACATTCGGCTTCAGCAGCGTCGCGGGACACGGCTTCTCGTCCTCCCTCGGATTCCTGGGCGTCACCGGTGATCATGGGGGCATGTTAGAAGACGACACCGGAGAGCGTTCTGAGAGGTCGCTCGCTACCGCCGTGCGCACCGCCCCCCGCCTGGTACTCGGCAACTGGTGGTGCTGCAAGCCCGTTACCCCTGGGGTCAATTGGGCTCCCGCACCTGAGTAGACCGGCTCTCGATGGGAACAATGAGAACTTCCGACCGGTATTTCACCCGCCTACGCGCAAGGATCGTCGATGCTTCCTGAGGTCCGTCCCCACGTATCCGCCCCGCTCACGAACCAGGTGGAACACCAGTTGGGTCTGGCTGCGCATGTCGAGGCAGGCCGTCTCAATGTGGAGCGCGTCGCCGGCATCGCGGTCGTCGCAGCTGCCCACTCCGACGGCTATGCGGCCACCGGTCACCTCCTCGGGCTGCTGGCCGCCCTGCCGGCCCCCACCAAGGCGGGAGAGCGTTTCTGGTCGGAGCTGTGGAGGACGTCAGGCACCGCGTACCTGCTTCCCGCCAACATCAAGGCTCTGGTGCTGCGTTCACTCACCGGCGAGGGTACTGCCCTCGCCCGCCAGATCCTCTCGGCTGTCGATCAGATGACACCGCCCCAGCGCGTCGCAGCGGGCGAGGTGATCGGCCAGGCCCTCGTCGAATCCGACGACTTTCCCGACCTCAAGACGCAGGTCATCGGCGAACTGTGGCTCCGAGATCTCGAGCTCACCGCCTGGCGCGTCCTGCACGCAGACCGCAGGTCCGACGATCCCGCTGGGCGCAAAGCCTTTCTCGACGCCTGGACCAGTGTTTGAGGGCCGCTTGCGATCCCGTTCACCACAGGCGCAGACGCTCCGTAGCCGTACGTGGTGCTGACCAGCTCCGTGGATGCAAGGTTCGCCGGTGTGAGGGGTGAAGGGTTCCAGCAGTCCCCGGGCGGGCACGTGTACGTCCGCTCGCTGGCGGGCGCCGGCCTCGGCTGCTCCTGCAAATCACCCCACACGCGGCAGCCAGCCGCGCCCTCTTGCCTTCCCCGACAGACCGGGGACACCCTTCGCCTGCTGTCGCCACCGGTCAGGGGCCGGCTGGGCAGTAAATATAATCTTCGCCATGACCAAGCCTGACGAGCTGCTCGTTGACGTCGCCACCCTGGTGGAGTCCGGGCAAAGCAACCAGATGTCCCTGACCGTGGTCACCGGTGGCGCTGTCATCACCGGCCGGCTGGCACCCGAAAAGGTGTGGCGGCAACGAGTGTCGGACGTGCTGAACGATTCCGCCCGCCTGGCAGAGTTCTCCGCCGTCTTCGACACCCCCCCGAAGAACGACGAGCCCCCCACGCATCTGCACTTCCACGTCGCCCGCATCCTGCAGGGCACCGTCGGAATCCCCGAGACAGGCGGGATGTACCGCGTGGCGATCGCCGACGTCAACGCCTGGACCATGGGCGACTTCAGCTACTCCGAGCACTGAGCGACCACCGCGCAGGAGTGGGGGCTTGGCGGGCGCGCGCCGGCCAAGCCCCCACTCCTGCGCGTGCCGGCTCGCGACCGGCTCCCCAGGGTCAGACCGTGGCGGGAGTACCGAGCATCGCGGAAGCGTGCTGGAGCGAGCTGAGGATGCGCGTGGGTTCAAGCTGTGGCAGGGGCCGGCAGGTGAAGCCCAGCTGCGTCATGGCCCGCAGGACTTCTCCGGCGCTGAAGTCACGGCGGTCCTGGCGGGTGAGGACCTGGCCGACTTGCTTGGGGGGATAGTGGCGTCGGCCGATGATCACCGATTCGCCGGCGCTCGGCTCGGGCTTGATGCCCTTCATCGACTCCAGCACGCTGACCTTGGTGAGCTCGAAAGGGAAGCGGGCGATGACACAGCGCATGTGACCTCACAGAAAGAACGGGAGAACGGTCCGGCCGGGATGAGGCGGCTCAGTGGGAGCGGGCGAAGGCGCCCAGAGCACAGCCTTGCCCATCGACCACCGGCAGGGCACCGAGCTGCCGGATACGCATCGCGTCCTCGGCTTCGGCCAGCGTGGTCACAGGCGAGGTGAACAGCCTGTGGTCGCCAAGGAGGTCGCGCAGCCGGACACGGTCCGTGTAGGCGGAGCCGTCGCGGACAGCGGCGAGCTCAGCCCGCGTGACCAGTCCGGTGCACTGGCCGTCCTGGTCGCAGACGACCAGCCGATGCGTGCGGGCGGCGGCCATGACGGACAGCGCGACCTCGACGCTCATGTCGTCACAGACCTGCGGTCCGGCCGCGTCCATGACCTCGGCCACCGTCGCCTGCGCGGCGCTCTTCGGGCGGGGCCGCATCTGAACCAGCGTCAAAAGGTGCCTCCTGCAGAGATGGGTCAGCTTCCTGATCACGAAGGTTCTAGGCCGCCGCATCCAAGGCGCTCTGGCGTACGGGCGCGCGGCGGGTTGTCGACGAGGGGCGACGCCGGCCCCGGGACGTAGAGCGAGCGCGCTTGGGCCGTTCGGTCACCGGTGCGGTGATGACGACGGGGATGCCGGACGGGGACTGGGCGCCGGTGATCCGGTGCAGGGCCTCGTCGCCCGAGCGGATCTGGGTCGTCTGCGGGCGGATCCCGGCGTCCGCCATGAGGCGGACCATGCCGCGGCGCTGGCTCGGTGTGACCAGAGTGACGACGCTGCCGGACTCGCCCGCCCGAGCGGTACGGCCGCCGCGGTGAAGGTAGTCCTTGTGGTCGGTCGGCGGGTCGACGTTCACGACCAGGTCAAGGTTGTCGACGTGGATCCCGCGCGCCGCGACGTTGGTTGCCACCAGCACGCTGACATGGCCCGTCTTGAACTGCGCCAGCGTGCGGGTGCGCTGCGGCTGTGACTTGCCGCCGTGCAGTGCGGCGGCCCGTACCCCACTGTTGAGGAGGTCCTGGGTCAGCCGGTCGACAGCGTGCTTGGTGTCCAGGAACATGATCACGCGGCCGTCGCGGGCGGCGATCTCAGTCGTGGCCGCGTGCTTGTCGGCGCCGTGGACGTGCAGGACGTGGTGCTCCATCGTCGTGACCGCACCGGCAGAGGGGTCGACCGAATGCACGACAGGATCGGTCAGATAGCGGCGCACCAGCAGGTCGACGTTACGGTCCAAGGTGGCGGAGAACAGCATCCGCTGCCCCTCTGAACGCACCTGATCCAACAGCTCGGTGACCTGCGGCATGAACCCCATGTCGGCCATCTGGTCGGCCTCGTCCAGCACCGTGATGCCCACATGGTTCAGCCTGCAGTCACCACGGTCGATGAGATCCTTCAGTCGGCCCGGAGTCGCGACGACCACCTCGGCCCCGCCGCGCAGCGCGCCGGCCTGCCTTCCGATCGGCATCCCGCCCACCACCGTGGCCAGCCGCAGCCTGACGGACCGGGCATACGGGGCCAGCGCATCGGTCACCTGCTGCGCCAGCTCACGCGTGGGGACAAGGATCAGCCCCAGCGGCTGGCGGGGCTCGGCGCGCTGTCCGGCGGTGCGGGCGAGCAGAGCGAGGCCGAAGGCGAGGGTCTTTCCGGAACCGGTACGCCCGCGGCCCAGGACGTCGCGGCCCGCCAGGGAGTTCGGCAGCGTCGCGCCCTGGATCGGGAACGGCACAGCCACGCCCTGCCGGCCGAGTTCGGCGAGCAGCTGCTCGGGCATGGAGAGATCGGCGAAGCCCTCAACGGCAGGCAGCGCGGGGGTGATCGTGGTGGGGAGCGCGAACTCGCCCTGGACGGCTGCGGGCCGACGGCCGTAACTGCCGGTTCGGGCAGGGCCGCCGGAACGACGCGGTGCCGGTGAGCCGAAGCGGCTACCGCCCCTTCCCGCGTCGGCACTGCCGTTCCGGGTACGGGGCGAGCGGTCGTTCGTACGTGTGCGGTTCATGCGGAACCTTCCTCGATGCGGCACATATCAAGGAATTCCCGCAAGCCATGAGCAGCACGGAATTACAAGTATGGACCGAAGTCAAAGCACATCCGGCCGACGGAAATCGGGGCGGGCGGAATGCTAAAATAGGTGACGCAGCACGAATGCGGAATTCGGGCGTCGGGTTTGTTCGGTTCTCAGGATGCGTCTGCACCCGTGAAAAACTGTGTGAGACTCGGATCGCTCCGAGCCGTCCCTCAGGTGACACCACTGAGGGAAATGCCTGTAGCTGGGGCCCGCACCCCGAAGGTGCGGGCCCCAGCTACAAAGTCTGCGTCAGGCCGGAACGATGTTCTCGGCCGTCGGGCCCTTCTGGCCCTGCGCGATGTCGAAGGTCACCTTCTGGCCTTCGAGGAGCTCACGGAAGCCCTGGGCGGCGATGTTCGAGAAGTGGGCGAACACGTCAGGGCCGCCACCGTCCTGCTCGATGAAGCCGAAACCCTTTTCCGCGTTGAACCACTTCACGGTACCAGCAGCCATGTCATATCTCCTTTGGGGCAGTACACCGGCGCCTGCACTGTGCGAACACCGTGTCGCCGCGATGATCAACCCGCCGGAAATGACCGGAAATACAAAAGCGCCCTTCCCGAAAAAAGCCGGGTTGGAACACTTGAAGTCTCGGGAACCACAACTGCAACTGAGATGGACAGTAGCACGCCTCAACAGCCTTCACCGGATAAATAATTGCGGACAGGGCATTGCGATAAGAATTCTCGGCACACAGCCTGACAAACTCTCTTCTCTCGAGCACAGATATTGGCGCACTCGCAGTACAGCGTTGCAAAAAACTGTCAGCGAGATCAAGCGCTTCTTGCGTTGCAAGAGCTGGGCCGTCCACGCATCGCGTTGCCATGAGGAAACCCACGTCCCGGCTCGCCCAAGCCGAGGACGGCATGTCGGTGAGGGCGCCTTTCGTCTACCGCGGTGTGGCTCTTCGGGCGGGCAGGCGGGCAGGTCTGCCGCAGCCGGCGCGCCTGTGGACCGGGCTCAATCGCGCAGGGTCGGCGTGGCCGGGAGGTCCTCAGCCAGGAGACGGAGCATGGGGTGATCACTCAGCGCCTGCTGTAGTCCGGCAAGAACTTCGGCCAGAGCAGCTCGCGCCTGGCCGGGCATACGGTCGAGGGTCTGGAGGAGGAGTAGATCCCGCCGCTCGCGGACTCGGGCCAGATGTTCACGGCCCGCGGGGGTCACGCGGACTATGACTTCGCGGCGGCTGTCGGGGCATGGCCGGCGCTCCACGAAGCCAAGAGCCTGGAGACGGTCGACAAGGCGGCAGACCGACGGCGGTGATCCGCCCAGGATGCGGGTGAGGGCCCGCATGCGTATCCCGGTCTCGCGGTCGACGATGTACATCACGCGCAATTGAGAGACAGAGACATACGGGGGCGGGCCGTCGTTGCGCTCGTGCTCCCACATGACGTCGAGGAGTTCGGCGACACTCCCGGCCTGGCGGGCCACGGCGGGGTCGAAGCCGGGGCTGGCGTACTCGGTCATACGTGTTCCATCCCTGATCTTGCGTGGGTATCCCCGGCTTCAGCCGGGGAGGGAAACGCATCCTCGTCCCGGAGGTGCGCAGCGCCGGAGTTCGCTCCGTCTCTGTTTTGACGGTCAGACAGGCCGCTTCTGGCCCTCGATGTACTGACGGATCACGGTCAGCGGTGCACCGCCGCAGGAGCTGGCGAAGTAGGAGCGCGACCAGAACACCGAGCCCATCCCTATTCGGTTTATCCGGCCGGTGTACTCGGCCCGCAGGTAGCGGGAGCTGACGCCCTTGAGGCTGTTGATCAGCTTGGACAGGGCGATCTTCGGTGGGTAGTGCACGAGCAGGTGGACGTGGTCGGCTTCGCCGTTGAACTCGCGTAGTTCCACTTCGAAGCTGGTACAGACCTCCCGCATGATCTCTTCGCAGCGCTTGAGCATGGCGTTATCGAAGACATCGCGCCGGTATTTGGTGACGAACACCAAGTGAGCATGCAGGTTGTAGGCGACGTGACGTCCAGTACGGATATCAGGATTTGGTGCCCAGCGTGGTGACATACGCCAAGCGTAGTATCTTCTTTGAAGCTGACCAGGAAGGGGGTGGGCCGGATGATCCGTGCGTACAAGTTCCTCATGCGGCCCACCGTTCGCCAGACGGCCGCGCTCGGCGAGATGCTGCGGGATCACTGCTCGCTCTACAACGGAGCCTTGCAGGAACGCCGCGACGCCTACCGGCACGCCTCGAAGACGAGCGTCAAATACGGGCAGCAGTCCGCGCAGCTCAAGGACATCCGGGCGTTCGACCCGGAACGGCAGGGCCGCTGGTCGTTCTCGTCGCAGCAGGCGACGTTGCGCCGCCTGGACAAGGCGTTCGCCGCGTTCTTCCGCCGGGTCAAGTCCGGCGAGACACCGGGCTACCCCCGTTTCCGGAGCATCAACTGGTTCGACACCGCCGACTTCCCCAAGGACGGCGACGGCTGCCGCTGGGACTCCACCCCGCACGACCCGGTCACCCGTGTCCGCTTCCAAGGCGTCGGGCACGTCAAGGTCAACGAGCACCGGCCCGTGGTCGGCAAGATCAAGACCGTCTCCGTCAAGCGCGAAGGCAAGCGCTGGTATGTGATCCTGACCGCCGAGCAGTCCCAGCCCAAGCCGCTGCCCGCGACCGGCAGCATGGTCGGCATCGACATGGGCATAACCAACTTCCTTGCCGACTCCAACGGCGAGTTCGCGCCCAACCCGCGCCACGGCCGCCGCGCCACAGCGAAACTCCAAACCGCACAGCGGGCACTGTCCCGCTTCCCCCGGGTGCGCCACGACAAGCGCACCAAGAACCACCAGCGGGCCGTTCAGAAGGTCGCCGAACTGCACCGTAAGGTTCGGCGCCAACGCCTCGACCACGCACACAAGACCGCCCTCGGCCTCGTGCGCGAACACGACTTCATCGCGCACGAAGACCTCAAGATCCGCAATATGGTCAAGGCTCCCGCCCCGAAGTCGGACCCCACGACCCCGGGCAGCTTCCTGCCCAACGGGGCCGCCTCCAAGGCCGGACTCAACCACTCGATCTCGGATGCCGGATGGGGGGTGTTCCTGACGATCCTGCACGCCAAGGCTGAAAGCGCCGGACGGGAAGTGATTGCCGTGGACCCCCGCAACACCTCCCGCACCTGCCCCGAATGCGGGCACGTCGCAGCGGAGAACCGGCCCACACAGGAGAAGTTCCACTGTCAGAACTGCGACCACCAGACGCACGCTGACACCGTGGGCGCGCTCAACGTTCTACGGGCCGGGCTGGTCCGTCGCGAAGCCCAACCGGCATAGCGAGAAGCCCCCTCGTTCACGAGGGGGAGGAGTCACGGCCTGGTTCCTTGGTCCGGGTCGAAGGAGGCCAGCAGTCGATGACTGTGGCAGTTCTGCGCACCGCGAGCTCCTGACGAGCGGGCCTGGCCTCGTACACCAGCAGGGTGACCCCCGCGACAGCGCCAGGCAGTCCATGGCCCTGCGCCGCGGAAGATGACCTGGCGGCCGGAGCCAAGCCGTCTCAGGCCACGGCGGTCGGAGCAACTGATCCGGCGGCGCGCTGGTATTCGGCATTCAGCCGCTGTGCTTCTTCGAGCTGGTCTTCGAGGATGACGATGCGGCAGGCCGCCTCGATGGGGGTGCCACCGTCGACGAGTTCGCGCGCCCGGGCGGCGATGCGCAGCTGGTAGCGGGAGTAACGCCGGTGTCCGCCCGCGGAACGCAGGGGGGTGATGAGGCGGGCCTCGCCGATCGCGCGCAGGAAGCCCTGGGTGGTGCCGAGCATCTCGGCGGCCCGGCCCATCGTGTAGGCGGGGTAGTCGTCGTCATCGATCCGGTCGTACGAGTCGTCTGCTGTCACTTGCACCTCTCTGAGAAACGCGTGGAGGGGCCCTGGCGCTCTTCGCGCCAGGGCCCCGAAGGAACAACTACACCATCTGCCGGCCCTGATACTGCGTCGGCCCTCTGTGTCCGCAGCAGCTCACACAAGGTGTGAGCGTGTGCGGGGATCGCGGTTGCTCGACCGGAGACCACCTCACTATCGATGTCCTGCGGTACCCGGGCTCAGCCATTCCGCCCGGGCGATCCTGATGGCGCCTCGCCCCTCCGTTCAATCCCTCTGAAACCAACCAACTGGTACTGCTCTCCTGCGAACTGCTGATACCGCGTACTGCTTCGTGGCCTGTGACAGCGCCACTCCGGCAGCCAGCCCCGTCGCCCGTCCTGCACCTGCTTCTGGCTTAGAACCCCACTGCCGGACCTCCCGATGCGCGCGCCCGCAGCCGACGCCTTCACCGAGGTACCACTCACAAATTCCACTGCGGTCCTGCGAACTGCACTCAGCGAAACCGCACCTTCAACTTCAACTGCGGTCCTGCTTACGGCGGCCCCTGATCACTGCGGGCCACCCGGTCCGGCAGTCAGTCCCGTCGCCGTCCTACGACAACCCTGGCTTCGGAACTCCACCACCGCACCGCCCTGCCAACTGCAACTACCTGCACTTCTGCCCGCAGTTCATGTCTGCCGGGCCCTGCTTCCTTCTGGCTACGAGAGAAACCATAACCAGCCGAGGAGGCAATGTCTACTCCAGCGATCACAGACTTTTGCAGCCTGCCCGGAGAGGTAATCGGGCTCAGGTGGCGTCGCGGTGCGCCTTCCCCTGTAGCTCCGCGAACCGCCAACGCGACCCGCCTCAGGCCGCCGACGGCCGCGCCTCCCACGGCCGCGGTCCCGCAGCCTCCTGCCAGCGCCGTAGTTGCCGACCGTCGACGCACACGATGTCGCACTGCTCTGCGTAGTCGAGCGCGGGGGCGGTGAAGTCGCTGGTGGTGACGACGACTGCGACATCGGCGCCGTGAACGGTGAAGCAGGTGCCGCCGAAGCGCTGCAGCTCCTGTGAGCCGACCCGGTTGCCGTCGCCGTACCGCTTGCACTGGATGACGACCCAGCGCCCGTCGGGCGTTCTCGCCACGACGTCGGCGCCCAGGTCCCCGGCCCCGCCCACGACGTCCACGTCGAGACAGCCGTCGCGCCGGCACAGTTCGGCCACCGCCTGTTCAAACTCGTCCGGGTCCAGGGCCTCATAGGCGATCTCCACCGTGGCCGCGGGCGCCTCGGGCACGGTCTCGGGAAACAGGACGGTGGGATCCGTGCCGAGACGGCCACCGCAGGCGCCGGCCCCGGCGGGGACCAGGCCGACGGCAGGAGCCGGTGACGCCGCGTCGAGCGCTTCGACCGCCGTCTGCGTGGCTTCGTCCAGGGCTACGGCCGCGCGGCGCGCGATCCTCGCCGCCGATATGCGGCGCTTCCCGCGGCAGCCGGCCATGACGGCGCCGACGCCCATGAGGGCGAGCGCCACAGCCCAGGCGGGACGGTGCACCGCGGCCGCGGCCGCGGTGCGGGCGGCCGCGCCCACCAGAGCGAGGATGACCGCGAGGAGGGCGAAGTAGAGGGCCGTCGCCCGGAGTTCGAACCGGCAGGAGCGGCGCGCGGTACGCCGGGCGCGTGCGGGAACGGCCATGGTGATGTTTCCTCCCCTGGGACGTCAAACGAAGATCAATTCGCGTCTTCCCAGGCAGCGGCCGTTCTACCGAGTTCCGTCGTGCATGCCTCTTCCAGCCCGACGGCAGGCGCGGGCTCGCTGCCTGTCGGGCCAGATGTCCTCGGCCCCGGTGCGATCCGCGCGTGAACGTGGCGTGAGCCTCAGGCCACGGGCAGGTGCCCGAGCCGTCGGCCTCGATCGGCCCGTGCCTCCAGCAGGGCAGCCACGTCCGGTCCTCTCTTCAGAACGGGACCGTTCCAGTGGGCCGGGACCGCCACGGGTATGAGGCGCACCTCGGTGCCGTGGACGCGCGCGACGTCGAAGAGGGTCTGCAACATCTGCACACCTGCCAGGTCGATCGAGGGCGCAGAGGGAGGCATGCCACGTCCGGGTTTCGAAACCTGGCGTCGACGGGCTCGCGCAGCCGCTCGCTCAACCCTGAGCCACACCTGTACACCGGCACATCAAGCGGTGGAGAACGAAGACGCGGAGACTCTGGCTCAGCTGCTAGCGCAGGGAGTCGACCCCGATGAGGTGTGCCACGACATGACGCTCCTCACGCACGCCATCGACGCGGAAGGCGACGGCGCCCTGCAGAGCCGAAGGGGCCGCTGACCGTGCACACCACCGCAGTACTTCTGGCTTTCGGAGCCGATCCGCAGCTCCCGGGACCCGACGGGCTGACACCCATGGGGCAGGCCGCCAACCACGGCCATGGTTGCAACGCCACATCTCCCCAACCGGGCGGTCACCATCCATCGCGATGCCCGTCGACCGGGCCGGGTTCCAAAGCCGGGCGCGGTGGAGACTGAGTAGCCGCGCTGTCTAGCAGAGGTCTTTCAGGTTCCCGTGCCGTCAGTTCTGCTGACCGTGGCTGGCGAGGTCATTTCGTATGGCGATGTTCGATTTCCGGGGATGACGGAACCTACAGCGCGCTGGGCGAGTGAGTGAGCTGCAGGCGTGGTGCTGGCGGCAGTGGCGTAGGCGCTTCTGTCTCTGGTGCGGCGCGGAACGCCTCGATCACGTAGGCGGCGAAGCGGTGGGAGGCTGTGACCCGGGCGGCACGCGGCGTGTCTTGGAGGCCCCGGTGGGCCATGAGCATGAGGATCAGGTCGTCGATGACGAAGCCGGGGCGCAGCTGGCCGGTCTCCTGGGCGCGGCGGGCCAGTTCACTGACCGCGCGCAGGGTCCGCTCCCGGTCGGCGGCGAAGTCCATGGCCTCGGGGAAGGTTGTCATGAAGGCGTCGGCGAATCCCCGGCTGTGGGTGTGAAGTTCGCAGATCCGCTCGATCAGGCTCCGGAATCCGTGCCACGGGTCCGAGTCTGCAAGGGCGTCGCGGACGGCGGCGTGGCAGGCTCGCCGCTGCTCGGCGAAGGTCTCCGCGATCAGTGCCTGCTTGGTCGGGAAGTGCCGGTACAACGTGGCGGGGCCGACGCCTGCGTACCGGGCGATCTCGCGCATGGGCGCGCTCAGGCCCTTTTCGCCGAGCACCGCACGGGCGGCGTCCAGGATGCGGGCCCGGTTGTCGCGGGCGTCGGAACGCAGGGTCTGAGGCAAATGGTTGGCCATCGTTTCTCACTTTAGCCAAACGGACGGGGGTGTCCGTTACGGTCCGATGGCGGTGCCGGCCCCCCGTCCCGACACTTCGCCGGTGATGCCACGGCTGCGGAGGCCGGCTCGACCCACGGCCGCAGCAGCTGCGATCCGTCCTTCCACCGACCCGAGGAGCAGAGATGAAAGCCGTCGTGATCAGGACGTTCGGAGACCCCGATGGCTTGGAGATCGTCGATGTGCCCGTGCCCGTTCCTGCCCCGGGGCAGGTGCAGATCGCCACGGAGGCGATCGGGGTAGGCGGCGTGGACGCCGTGATCCGCCGGGGAACGCTTGCCGCCTACGGCTTCCGGGAGGGCCATCTCCTCGGCAGCGAGGTCGCGGGAGAGGTCACCGCGGTGGGAGAGGGCGTGGACGCCTCGTGGATCGGGCGGCGGGTGTGGGCGTTCACTGGCCTGTCCGGTGGGTACGCCGAGCAGGCCGTCGCCTTGGCCGAGGACGTTCTTGCGCTGCCCGACGGCCTGACCGGCGCAGACGCGGTGACCCTCGGCGGCTCCGGCGTGGTCGCCCACTTCGCCCTGGACCGGGCCCGTTTCATGCCCGGCGAGACGGTGCTCGTGCGCGGTGCGGCGGGCAGCATCGGAATTACGGCGGTCCAGCTCGCAGCCAGGGACGGCGCGAGCGCGGTGGCGGTCACCACCTCGTCGGTGGAGCGCGGCGCCCGCCTGCGGGACTTGGGCGCGACTCATGTCCTTGACCGCTCCGGCGAGGGTGACCCGCAAGCACCGGCGGGCTTCGACGTAGTGATCGATGTCGTGGGGGGTCCCCAGCTTCCCCTCTTCTTGGACAAGTTGAACTCCAACGGGCGGTTCGTGGCTGTCGGTGTGGTCGGTGGGCAGCCGCCGGCGGACTTCGGCATGCGGCTGATGGACGCCTTCCGCAGGTCGTTGTCGTTCGCCACTTTCAGCTCTGACACCGTGCGCGGCCCCGACCGGCAGGCCGTGCGGTCGTCCCACTTCGCCGATGCTGCGCACGGGGACCTGCGCACGGTCGTGCATGAAGTGTTGCCGCTGGACCAGGCGGTGCTGGCCCACCGCGAGATGGACGCGGGGAAGGTGTTCGGCAGGGTTGTGCTGGCGCCCTGAGCCGGGCCGGGACGGCGTTCGCCGCCCGGGTAACGAAATTGGGATCATGCCCGCATGGACTTCGACCTCGCCCCACCGATCGGCGTTGGCCCGTTGCGGATCGGTATGACTCGGCAATCGGCCAACACGGCGCTGGACTCGCTCCGCGATCTCTCCGCGGTCTCGGAGTCCGACCGGCCGGGTCAGCACATCTTCCTCCCAGTGGACTGATGATCAGCATCCACTGCACGCGAGACCTGCCGTTCGGCGTTGGCCTGCCTCTCTCCGCAGAGACTCGAAACGATCGTCACCGGTGCCGAAGAAACAGGTACTGGCACTGCGCTGGGGTGCGGACCGTATCGAGGTTGAACTCGATGCGCAGCGAGGTCGGGCCGCGCAGCAGTCCTCACTGGCCGTGGGGTGGCGACGCTCGGCACTGCTCTTCCTGCGGTGTCGCCCGGGCTGGGCACGGGGAACGCACTGGTGGTGACACTGCTCGCGCAGCTCTGGGTGGTGGCGGTGACGCGGCTGCTGAATCTGCGGCTGCCCCTCGAGAGCGCTGTTTTCTCCCCGCATGCTGTGGCTCAGGCCTGTGCACAGCACGGAATCACCGCCCAGTACAACCGGGGGCCATCACCACCGACGAAATCCTCGACCACGCGCCCGACTACGAACGCCGCCGGCAAACCATCCGGAAGCATCAAGCCGAAGCGCAACCCTGATCCAGCCTTGCCGAACTTCGAACGTCCCGCCTCGGCAAGGTACTGCTCTCCCGCTGCCGCAAACGGTCCTGGCACAGGCGGCGCACGCAGCAAGGGAGGGTGTGAGACCGCGACTGGCGGGCACAGGGTTGCCCTTTCCGGCGACCGGAAGCCGCTGGCTAGTGCGAAGTGACGGGCTCCCAGCGCAAGTTGACGGCATAGATGCGAACCCGTCCGGAAAGGATGACCTGTTCACCGTCAGCGAGGCCATCCGTATGTTCGACAAAGACGTCGGCCCGGCCTATACGACGGTCCACAGTTACCGGTGGTGTCCTCGCGCTGGCCGAAGCAGCGCCGGCGGGCGGACGTCTCGCACACCATCCACAAGGTCCTGGCCAGCATCCCCGATGAGCAGGAGCGGTTCGAGGCGGTCACCAACCCGCCGCCCAACGTCCCTCACCACTCCGCCAACGATGCAACAGCGGCTCGGCTGGGAACTCCCATCCGAGCCGCTGCTTAGACGGTGTCCTACCTCATGGAACCACGTCGGCGCCTAGTGCGCTTTCATGAAACCAGAATTCCACCAATCCTAATTTTGGGCAGTAAGATCTGGTTCAGCCCATCCAACATAGCCAAGAGCATCCTTATAAGTCAGATGCCCGGTTGAATCATCGGCTAGAAGTCGGCGCACTCGGGGACTGAAGTGAATTCGGTACTTAATACCTTCCACCATCACGGCACCGAGGTCTGTTGGGTCATCCGCGTTGTGATCGGCAGGAAGTTCAACAACGTCCCATCCTGCTTGCCGGGTCAGATGAACCCACACCTCAAAAGCCCTGCTGGCGTCCATGGAGCGGTAGGTAACCCCTCCAACCCGAGCAAAGATCTGGATAGGATCGACGCGCTCATCTTGCGGCATTACACTCCCTCAAGTCCTCGTTTGACATTCAGAGCAACCCCTCACCCAGAGGTACTCCACCAAGCCGGATTTCCGGCTTCTTCCCAGATATAGACGAATGTGGATCCCGTATCCTGAGCCCCACGAGTCATCGCACCCATGCAGCTTGAACATGGTGGCCGGGATCCATTGATGACCACATATCCATCCAATGGCACTGGCATCTCCCCGAAGAATTCGTCATCGTAGACTATCTTCGTGCCATAGCTCGGCACACCGCCAGCCATACGGGCTGCTCGGTTTTCAGTATGACTGAGCGTCTCCCCACCACGGCCCATAGCTTGCTCCGCTGGCGTCTGCGCGCCGCTTCGAATGTCGTAGTCGTGCAGGATTTTTCCATTGCTATCGTGCACCGTCACCGTTGCGGTGTGCGTGGTAGCCGTAGTGGGACAGGAATTGAGCGTACCCAGATCGATATTGTGAACCAAGATCGGTGTCGATCCGGCCATCACATAGTACGTGTGGAGTTCCTTGACGGTGAGGTTCCAGCGGTTCGCTGTACCGGGTGTGATCCGTGTGGAAACGACGTAGGCGTGGTCGTTGTCGGCTGTGTTGAGAGCGTCTCCATGGTGGAGTTCGCCGGCCGGTTTCCAGGTGTGGGTGGTGTCGTCCCAGAAGGGGTGGTTGGCGGTGGTGTGCAGGGTTGCGGTGTGGCCGTCCTTGTCTTGGACGGTGACGTCGAGCAGGTCCTTGTCGTGGTTGATCCAGATGTGCTGGACGGTACGACCGCCCCGGTGTTTGCCCGTCTTGGGGTCAGCGGACTCGACCTTGTCACCGGTCTTGATCTTGCCGATTGCCTTGGTCTTGCCGCCTGCCATGAGGACAGGCGTCGAGGGGGAGAAACTGCAGCGGGCCGATGACTCCGTGGGCTTCGTGCCCGCGTTCCCCGCTTCCGGTTTGCTCGGTTTGGTTGCTTCCGCGTTCGCTTCTGTCGCGTGCTCTTGTGCGTTGGCGCGCTTTGCGGCGACGAGGTCGGCCGCGTCGTCTGCGGCTTCGCTCGCTGCACTGGCGTCGGCGCCGGCTGTCGCGACTGTCGCACCCTCCGCTGCACCCTCTTCGATGACCCGTGCGGCACCCACCCCCGCACCCAGACCTATACGTATGCGGACGCCGAGGAGCATGCTGCCGCCAGCATCTGCATCTCCAGCACCCGCGACTATCCCTGTAGCACATTCCACGAAGGTGGCGAGGCACAGCCCGACGCCCCCCACGGCTCCCACGGTTACCATCCCTGCGGCCGTGTAGAGCAGCAGACCGCCGTCGTAGCTTTCGCACCGGTTGGTACCGAAGTCTGCCGGCTGGCAGGGGGTCTCGCCGAGTGTCGGTGTCGGCGTCTGTGTGGAGGACGGGGTCGACCCCGTGGAAGGCGTTGGCGTGGTGGACGGTGAGGGCGAGCCGGTGGAGCCGCCGGAGGTCTTGGTGCCGCTCCCGCCGCTGTGGTGCTTCTTTTTACCGCCACCGCAGCCAATGCCGGTTTCCTGGCAGCTGGGCGACTCCCCCCAGCTGGCCGGGTCCATCCCTGTGGGGTCACTGCTGCTGGCGGGATTGTCGGCGGCGTAGGTGTAGCCGCCCATCTGGTTGGGGTCGCCAGCCTGGAAGACCGGGTCGGGGGTGAGGAAGCGGCCTGTGACGGGGTCGTAGTTGCGGGCGCCCAGCAGGTTCAGGCCGGTGACGGGGTCGGCGGGTTGTCCGAGGAAGCCGTGGTTCTCGTCCGCAGCCACCCAGGAACTCGGCTTCGTGCCGCGGGGGTTGCCGAAGGGGTCGAAGGAGCGGCGGGTGACGGTCAGGGTGGAGGCGTCCACGGCGGTGACAGCGGTGCCCTGTCCGGTGGCGACCTGGTAGGAGACCGTGCCGGTGCTGGAGCGGGTGACGGTGGTGCCGTCCGGGCCGGTGATGTTGCGCAGGCCGGTCCAGGTCTTGGCGGAGATGTTGAGGGTGATCTGTTCGGCGCCGCCGAAGAGGTAGAGGATGCGGGTCTTGTCGGCGCCGTCGACGGCGGCGGTCTGTTCGAGCAGGCCGCCCTGGGCGTCGTAGAGGTACTTGCTGGTGTTGGTGTGGGTGCCGGAGGTGGTGGCGACGGTGGCCGTGCGGCCTTCGGCGTCGTAGGTGAAGGTCTGGCTCTGGCCGGCCGGGACAGCGCCGGTGGCGGCGTTGGTCCAGGTCTGGCCGGTGCCGCCGCAGGCGGTGAGGGTGAGCTGGGTGCCGGTGGTGGCGGAGGCGGCGGGGTCGGTCAGGCACATTGCGGTGTTGGCGTTGCTGACCAGGGTGCCGGTGGTGGTGACCTTCCACTTCTGGGTGGCGTCGGTCTTGCAGGTGTCGATCACCACGAGGGTGCCGCTGGTGGTGGCGTTACCGGTGGTGTCCAGGCACATGCCAAGGACCTTCACCGTGCCGTCGGTACCGACCGTCCACTTCTCGCTGGTGGCGCCGTTGCAGGTGTTGACCTGCACCTTGGTGCCGGCGGTGGTGGAACCGCCGGCGTCGTCGACGCACCGCTTGACGCCGCCGGTGATGGTGAAGGAACTGGTCAGCGGACCGGTGGAGGTTACTTTCCGGCTGATCGTGTCGCCGGCGTTCACGTTGCCGTGGGCGGGGTCGGTGTAGGTCGGGGCGATGGTCGCCGTACCGGCCGGGTTGGTGAGGGTGGCCGTGCCTGCCTGGTCGGGCAGGGTCGCGGGCGCCGTGCCGTTCGCGCCGGGGTAAGTGACGGCCTGGGTGGTGTCGTTGAGGGCGTTGCCGGTGGTGTCGTGGTTGACCGTGCCGGTGCGGTCACCAAGCTGGTCGTAGGTGTAGCTCTGCCAGTAGGGGGCCGGGCCGCCGACGGTGGAGGCAGTGATGGGAGACGTGGTGGTCGTCTGCACCCGTGCGGTAGTACAGCCGCCGACCGCGCCAGGTGTGGCAGCGTTCGGGTCGGTGATCCCGGCGGTGTCGGTCCAGGCGGTGGTCAGGCGCTGGAACGAGTCGTAGGTGAAGCACTGGGTGTCGTGCGTGGTGTTGTCCTGCAGGTCGTCGATCGCGGTGAGTTCTCCGGCCTGGTTGTAGCGCAGGTTGGTGACGTCCAGGGCGTTTGCCGAGGTCTGCAGCATGCTGCTGGTCTGGGTGACTCGCCCGGTGGTGGCGTCGTACTGGGCGAAGGTCGCCAGTTCCTTGCCGGTGCGGCCGTAGTTGGCCTGCAGCACGCGTCCGAAGGCGTCGTGGACGGCGGTGTCGAGGTAGGCGGGGGTGTTGGCGGAGTTGATGAAGCCGCCGATTCCGTCGAGGTTGCCCTGCTGGGTGTAGCCGTAGTCGATGTCCTCGGCCGGCAGGTTGCCGTCAGCCTGGAAGTGCGTGGTGGACAGCAGGCCGACCGTGTCGGTGTAGTGGTTGGTGGTCGTGTAGGTGACGCTGCCGGATGCGGGTGCGCTGGACTGGCCAGCGGCGGCGAAGCCGTCGGACGCCGGGACGGTCAGCGTGGTGCCCAGCGGCTGGTAGGCGGTGTTGTAGGCGGTGACGGCCTGGGTGTAGGCGGCCCCTGAGGCGCCACCGACGTAGCGGGTGGCAGAGGTCGCATAACCCTTGGCCAGCGTGTCGTAGACGTGGGAGACCAGCAGCTTGGACTGGTCGGGGGTGGCCGACCATGCGGCGGCGTACTCGGCCGTGGGCCGGTTGTCCCAGTCGTAGGCGACGGACATGGCCTGGCCGCGGGCGTCGGTGGTCTGGAGCAGGTTGCCGGAGACGTCGTACTTGTCGAACGTGGTCGTGCCGGTGTTCGGGTCGCTCTGGGTCAGCTTCTGGCCGAGCAGGTTGTAGGTGTACGACCAGGCGTTGCCCGCGTTGTCCTTGATCGACTCGATCTGGCCAGCGGGGGTGTAGGTGTACTTGGTGGTGGCGTCGGCCGCCGCGACGGCGCCCGCGGTGCCTTGCTTCCACAGCACGGTGGTGCCGTTGGAGGCGACGACGACCGCGGTGGAGTCGTTGCGGACCCGGAAGGTGGCGCCGGTGGTGGCGGTCAGGCCGGTGGTCCACAGCTGTGCTGCGGCCGTGCTGTAGATGACCAGGTTGCCGTCGGTTCCGAACTTGGCCCAGGCGCCGGCGTGGCCGGAGGTGCCGGAGGACCAGATGGTCGCCCCGCTCGCCAGGGCGGACAGGACGAGGTTGCCGTCCGGCTGCATCGTCAGGCGCACGCTGTCGGAGGTCAGCGATGTCCCGGACGGGATCACCGAGCCACCCGTCAGGGTGACGGTGGAGCCGGTGTTCTTCACCACTGTGCTGGTGGTCTGGCCCACGGCGTTGGTGAAAGAGGCGGTGGAGCGTCCTCCGGCCGCTGCCGTGGTGTCGACCTCGTCGGCGCCCGGGTAGCTGGTGGAGGTGTGCCACTGCTCGGCGGCCTGGTGCCAGAGGGTCGCCTTCAGGGACCGGCCCTCACCGTCGTAGGCGGTGGTGGTCTCCGAGGGGATCTGGTTCTCGTTCGCCGCGTACAGCGTGGTCGAGGGGAAGTTGTTCGGCTCCGAGTACGGCGCGTAGGACGCCACCTGCCAGCCGTGGGAATCGTAGAAGGTGTCGGAGATGATCCGGCCCGCATTGGAGTCGCCCATGGCGGTGGCCTGGGTCTGACGGGGCTGGAGCATGCCGTCGTAGATCGAGACCGACGTCGCGTACGTGCCGTCGTCCCGCAGCGTCTTGGAGGTGACCGAGGTGGGCGCGCCGGACTGGGTGATGGTGTCGCCGGGTGCGGGGACGGCGCCGGGGTTGACGGAGTACGCGAAAGTGCGGTCCGCGCTCTGACCGGCTGCCTTGTCCCGGCCGGGCAGCCACACCGCGGTGCGCCGGCCAAGCGCGTCGTAGGTCATGTCGGTCTTGCGGCCGTTGGCGTCGACGTTCTCCGTGGGGACGCCCCGCAGCGGGTCGAGGGTGGAGGCGACAGTCCAGTTCTTGCTGTTGGTGGTGGTGATACCGGTGGGGTTGGTATTGCCACCTGCCGAGGTCCACGGTGGGGTGAAGTCGGTGTGGGTGTTCTGCCCGGTGACGTCGAGTGTGTCGGTGATCCGCCCGGCGTCGTCGTACTTCATCGCCGAGTTGGTCTGCCAGTTCTCCGTGGTGCCCGTGTAACCGGTGGCCGTCCGCATGGCGGTGACCCGGCCGATCGCCGTACTGCCGCTCTGCTGAAGCTGCCCGAAGGTTCCCAGGTTGGTAAGGGTGCCGTCACCGTCGTAGTAGAGCTTCCTGTCGGCCAGGAGGGTGGAGGCGCTCGGTGCGGTGCCGCAGGGGCCGCTGACGGTGGTGGTCTGGTCGGGGTAGGACAGGGCCATCGAGTTGCCGGACGGCGGCGTCGCGTAGGTGGTGGTGGCGCACTTCTCCTGCTTGGGGTCGACGCCGTCGCCGTGCTCGTCGACGGTGGACAGGCGGCTCTGGCCGTCGAATGCTGCGTCGGTTTTGGTGTGCCGCCAGGTCCCGTCGGCGAGGCGTTCGTACTTCAGGGATGCGGCGGATTTGATCCGGCGAGCGGTGAGGTCGGGCAGGGTGGACAGTGCCGGCTCGCTGTCACCGGGGTTGTCCTCCTGGGTCCAGTCCGTCCAGGGTGTCTGTCCTGCGGAGGCGGTGGTGGTGAAGGTGAACGGGCCGTTGACGCTGACGGCGTCGACCGTGCCGCCGGCCTGGGTGTAGGTGTCGTCCTCGAGTGCCGTGCCGGACAACTGGTCCGCGTCGGTCACGCTCAGGACGGTGTTGCCGCCAGCCTTGGCGTCGAGGGTGACGGAGCGGCGGGTGCCGTCGGCCTTGTAGTCGCCGTCCATGCCCTGCAGATATGTGGTGGTCTGCTGGGTGACGGGTTCCGGGGCCTGGCCGGTCTGTACGGTGACGGTGCGGAAGCCGCGGAACTGGTCCCAGGTGCGGTACTGGTCGTCGGTCGTGGCCGAGTCGTCCCGGTGCCAGGCGGGGGACGAGTAGCTGTAGTGGGAGATCTGGGCCTCGGAGCCGGCCGGGTTGTTCTGCGCGTCCGGTTTGTACTGGCCGGCGATGGTCAGGTCGGATACGGCCACGCTGTCGACCGTGACTTTGTTGAACCAGTCCGCGATCGGCTTCGAGGCGCCGGGGACCGTCCAGTAGACCGGATAGCAGGAGTGGGTGTTGCTGTCCGCCTGGGAGATCGACATGGTCAAGCCCGCGCAGGGAGCGGGGTTGTACTCGACGGCGATGGACTCGCCGGTCTCCGTCTGCACGCTGGAGATGCGCGGCCGGTACAGCGGCGGGGCGGAGGGGGAATCGTCGTTGACCCGGTTGTCGATCTCGGTTCCGGTGAAGGACACCTGGTTCAAGTCGATGTCGCTGTTGCCGTTGTTGTAGGTGTCCTTGCCGGTGTGCTTGATCGACTGCAGCCACATGACGGCCTGCAGCATTCCGGCGTCCTTGGGGTCCACCGTGGTGCCGGTGACCGGGTCGACGGTGCCGCCGGCGTCCGAGTAGACCTGGCCCAGCTTGTAGGAGTCGACGGCGGTGAGCTGGTCGGTCGCCTTCACATGGACCTTGGTGGTGATGGAATCCAGCCTGGTGGTGGCCCAGAAGGTGGGGCTCGAGGTGATGCACACGTCGTCGGGGACGCTCGTGGCGCCGTCCGGCAGCTTGGTCTTGTCTGTCGAGTCGCAGTGCAGGTCCCACGGCACGTCCGGCCAGTGGGTGGCGGTGCTGTCCTTCAGATTGTCGGCCGAGCAATCGGTGAAGCTGCCGGCGGTCTGGCAGCGCTGGGCCAGGCCGAGGTCCACTTCCGCGGCGGGGGCACGCCCCGCCTGCTCGTCGGCCAGGGTGTAGCCGTAGGAGATAAGGGTCAGCGCGCCGCCGCGGGTGTACGAGGTCAGGGTGCCGGTGTCGTCCGGGTCGGTTGACTCGGACGCCTGGCCGCCGCCGAGGTCGTAGTAGTTGGACTCGGTGGTGTAGTCGTAGCGCTGCACGAATCCGGTCGGCGACACCACGAAGTCGAGGTTCCAGCGCCATCCTTCCGGCTTGTCACAGCGGGAGGCCTTGCCCTTGGCGTCGTCGTGACACGGGTCCGCCGAGCGCGGGTGCAGGACGGGGACCCCCCAGGCGGAGTGCGTGGAGGAGTCGTCCGGGCTCGCGGGCATGGTGGCATCGGTGCCCGCACCGCTCGGAGAATGGTCTGCACCGAAGTATGCGGCGGTGCCGTCCTTGGTCAGAACCCGGTAGTAGATGCCGTCGTGCAGGCCGTTGTCGGCTCCGGACAGTTCCTGCACGACGGTGCCGTCGTCACCCTGCAGCCGCCACTGCTTGATCTCGCCGGGCACGCTCGAGTCCACCCCGTCGGGCACCAGCACTCCGGAATGCGCGCCGAATGACAGCGTGGCATTGTCTCCGCCCCAGCACTCGTCACCGGAGCCCTTGAGGATCTTGTCTCCACCGGAGTCGAGCAATGAGTCGCACTGACGGTAAGACCGCTCCACGGACCCGACCTGGTAACTCCAGCCGTCCCCGATCCAAGAAGCCTGGGAGTTGCGGGCAGTGGTCTCGCCGTCGACGGACTGGGAGTCGTAACTCAGGCCGACGGACGGCGCATTGCTGCCGACTGCGGACGGCACGGAGATCGGGTAGGCGTAGGTGAAGGATCCCGTGGCCGACGCCTGCCAGGTTCCCGCCGCCGACAGCTCCGTTGCCCCGTAGTCGCCTTGCGAGCCGGAGGTGCCGGAGGTCACGGCGAGCGCCGTGGTAGCGGCGGCCGCAGCCGCGGTCAGCGGCGCGGTGCGGACCGACATCGTGTCCGGTCCGTTCGCACCCTCGGTCTGCTTCGGGGATGCGCTGCTCAGTGCCGGTGCCGGGGATGCGCTGCTCGGAGCCGGCTCGGCGGTGTCGGCGGGCTGTGCGGGCTTCGAGGGGGTGGCGCTTGCCGTCGGCTGCGAACTGCTCGTTCCGTCGGTCGACTTGGAGTCGTCCCCCCCTTGGTCCGTGCGAGACGCGGAGGCCATGGTGACGGTCGCCGTCAGCTGCCCGGCGGAGGCCCGGTTGGTGAACTTCAGCGGGGTGGCCTTCTGGCACTCCGCCTTCTCCGGAGTGGTCAGCGCGCAGCCCGGCAACTGCACGAGCCGCAGCCGGGAGCCGTAACCGCCTCCGTACGCACGGGCGATGGCCGAGTAGTCGATGACCACCTTGACTCGGTCATGAGCGGTTGCGGTGCCGGAGGAGCTGCCGGCAGGGGTATTGGACTGTCTGCCCGAGGGGGTGATGCCGAGGAGCATGCCGTTGGCGCCGGTGCGCAGTGTCTGGGTGTGGGACGCGGCCTGCACCTGCACGGAGTCGACGCTCTGCTTGGTGTCGGCGGGCGCCACCCAGACGGGTAGGGAACCTGCCTTGACCGGCTTGGTGTTGCCCGGTGCGCCGAGGTCGACGACGGCGGTGCCGGCCTTGGGCCACTGCTTCGCCTGTGCCCGGTAGGTGGCCAGCGGCTTGTAGCCCTTGGGGTGGCGTCGCGCCTTCGGCTGCAGAAGGTGTGACCCTACGGCTTTGGTGGTGGGGAGTTTCTCGGGGCGCCATACGGTGCCGTCGAAGGTGAAGCCGCCGTGGTGGCCGAAGCCGTCGTCGCCGGAGTGACCTGCCATGAAGCCGGGCATTCCGAAGCCCGTGGTGACGACTACCGGCACCAGGAGCGCGAGCAGGGCGATCGGAACGGTCCACAGGCCGAGTCCGCCGAGGAATTTCCGGTGCCACGTTCCCTCGAACCAGCGCCGTCTGCCACTCACGCGTAAACCCCCCACCGCACGGCCCTTTTGAGGGTCCGTCACACAGTTCGATCACAGGTGCGCGATCGAACCGGAGACTAGGTAGCTTCATGATCACGACTCAAGACACTTTGCCGTTTCCAGGGAGAAGCCATGCATGCCCATGACAGATCCTGTGTAGTTTCTGTGCCGGAATTGATCACTTCTCAGATCTCTGTGGCAACCGGGCTCTTTCACCCCGCTGCCCCTCGAACCAAAGGAAGCCCGCCAGGTGTTGAGACCTCCGATACGCAACCGCCCAAGGCGCGCTGTTGCGGCCGGTAGACTGGCCATGTTCGCTGCGGTACTGAGCCTGTTGGCGACGCTCCCCCAACTGCCCGCCGTCGCCGACGACTCCGCACCCGCTCCGGCCGACCCGCTGCTGGCCGCCCGGTCCGAGGCCCTCTCCACGGGCAGGACCGTCCCGGTGGACGCGCTGACCACGGAGGTCTCCACCACCGACGCACTGCCGGACGGCACCTTCACCAGCACCACCAGCGCGTTGCCCACCCGCGTCCTGCAGGACGGCGAGTGGACCCCGGTGGATTCCACCCTTGCCGCCGACGGCCACGGCAACTACGCGCCCCAGGCCACACCGAACAAGGTCACCCTCTCCGGCGGCGGCAACGGCCCGCTGGTCACCCTGACCCACGCCGACGGCCCCAGCATGGCGCTGACTCTGCCCTTCACCCTGCCGGCACCGAGCGTCAGCGACGACACGGCGCTGTATTCCTCGGTGCTGCCCGGCGTCGACCTGTCGGTCTCCGTCACCGACCAGGGCGGCTTCAGCGACGTCCTGATCGTCCACAACGCGGACGCGGCGGCCAACCCGCGCCTGAAGAAACTCACACTGGCCGCCGACACCCGCGGCCTCACACTCGCCGCCGCCGACTCCGACAGCATGAAGGCCACCACCACCGACGGCGAAGTGGCCTACACCAGCCCGCAGCCGCTGATGTGGGACTCCGCCACCACCCCGCCCAGGCTCGGCGGCCCGGTGGCCGACGTGACATCCTCCGTGGACGGCCCCGGCCCGGAGGCAACCACCAAGCCGGTCGCCATGACCGCCACGAGCAGCGCCGTGACACTGACCCCCGACGCCGGCATGCTCACCGACGCGGACACCGCCTACCCGGTGTACATCGACCCCTACACCAACCCGGTCTCATCGACCGCCGGCCACTACACCGAGGTCTACTCCAGCTCGACCTGCGACAACTCCCCGCAGTACGACAAGGCACAGACCAACGGACAGGGTGCGGGCTATCAGCGGTGGGGCGGCGCCTGCGGGACAGGGCTGGAGCGTTCCTACTGGGCGATCAAAACCGACAAACTGCACGCATCGTTCGTGGTCTCCGACGCCTACGTGAAGATCTCCACCACCTTCGCGGCGAGCTACGACTGCAGCCAGAACCAGCCGCTCACCCTCCACACCACCAATGCGATCAGCTCCAGCACCGACTGGCTGTCGCGCCCCGGCGTCCACGACACCGCCTTCCCCCCGGTGACCGACACGGTGCCCAGCGGCGCCAACTCCGGCAGCTCCTGCAGCAACAGCACCGCCACCTTCCACGTCAAGGCGCAAGCCCAGAAGATCGCCGACGAAGACGGCAACGGCTACGACGCGGACGGCACCTTCGGTGACGGCGCCAGCACCTGGACCATCGGCCTGTACGGCAACGAGTCGGAGTCCTCGAGCAACGACGACTACCTGCGCCTGTCCACCACGCTGACCCTCACCACCAAGTTCGACATCCCGCCCGGGATACCCACCAAGCTGCAAACGACCCCGGATGCCACCGGTGCCACGGCCGCCTGCACCACCAGCGGAGTGGGCTGGATCGGTGCCACCACCTACTCCGGCGCCGGCAGCGACATCACCCTCCACTCCACCGTCACCAGCCAGATCTCCGGCGAGAAGGTCAAAGCGCACTACTACGTCTGGGACCGCACCATCGACCCCGACGGCGACGGCAACGGCGCCGCCGTCTCGACCCCGGACAGCCAATCGCTGGCCTCCGGCACCGACGCGGCGATGAAGATCGGCGCCACCCTCAAAGACGGACACCAGTACGGCTGGGACGTCTACGCCGAGGACGACTCCGACCAAGGCCTGACCTCGGGCAAATCCGACCACTGCTGGTTCAACACCGACTTCACCGCACCGCCCACCCCCGACATCTCCGGGAACCCGGCCTTCCCCCAGGTCGGAACCGCACGAGACGGCGACCCCGTCTACGCCGGCCCCGGCAAGACCAGCGGCTTCACCGTCGCCGGCACCGACGCCCCTGCCTCCGACGACACCTGCGACCCGAACGCCTGCAAGTCCAGCGGCATGGCGTCCTTCCTGTGGCAGCTCGACTCACCGCCCACCGCAGCCGACGGCCAGAGCGCCACGGTCTCCGGAACCGACAGCCAGGGCCGCTCCACCGCCACCATCCCCGTCCCGATCCAGGACTGGGGCGTACACACCCTGTACGTCGCCGGAGTCGACAAGGCCGGCAACATCTCCACCAGCCCCACCGGCTACACCTTCACGGTCCCCTGGAACCCCGCCACCACGATCAAGCCCGGCGACATCTCCGGCGACGGCGTACCCGACCTGCTCGCCACCACCAAAACCGGCGACCTCGACCTGATCCCCGGCAACCAGGACCCGGGCCAGAACACCGCACCCGTCCACAGCGACCCGGTCACCGACACCCTGCACGTCACCGGCCCCGTCACGGTCTCCGCCAAGGAGGACTCCCCCGACGGCACCGGCTGGAACAACTACCTCATCGCCCACCGCGGCAACCTGCACGGCGCGAGCGGCGACGACCTGTGGGCGTACAACAAGAGCAGCCACAACCTCTACATCGTCAAGAACGACCTGGACCCGGTCAACGACGCCTCCATCCCCCGAACCCCCTGGTCCGCCCTCGGCGGCTTCGTCGACAAGCGCTTCGACCGCGTCGTCAAGGACGCCTGCGCGGCGCCCGACGTCGTCGCCGACGACACACGCTGCCGCGGCACCGACTACAACAGCACGAGCTGGAACGTCAGCCAGCTCATCGCCCCGGGCAACGTCTTCGGCAACACCGACGACTACCCCGCCGTCATCACCGTCGAGAACAAGGAACTCTGGATCTACCAGTCCGACGGCGGCTACCACCTCAAGAACCCGCTCCTGCTCGGTGACGGCGACTGGACCGGCCAGAGCCTGATCGCCGCGGGCACCTTCAAGGGCAAGCCCGTCCTGTGGTCCCGCGACAACACGACCGGCCAGCTGTACAGCTACCCGATCACCGTCGACCCGGCCACGCTGGTCCCCGACCTGCTCCACCCGGGCACGCACACCAGCCTCGGCCTCACCCTGTCGCCGACTGCCTACCCGGTCGTCGCCTCCCCCGGCGACGTCAACAGCCCGGTCCGAAGCACCTCCACCACCCCCGGCGGCCCGGACGGCATGCCGGATCTGTATGCCGTCGACGCCTACGGCCAGCTCCTCGAGTACAACTACCGCCAGAGCCTGGTCCTCACCTCACCGCCGACCTACGACTTCGCCCCGGCCGTCTCACTGGGATCGGTCACCGACACTGCCACCCACTGGTGGAAGCTGGCCGAAGGCAGCGGCGCCACGACCGCAGACAGCACCGGAACACTCACCGCCGGCCTGTCCGGCGGGTACTCCTGGACCAACGACACCGCCCGCGGCAACGCCCTCACCCTGAACGGCACCAGCGGATACGGCAGCGCGACCGGCCCGGCCGTGGACACTTCCAAGAGCTTCACCGTCTCCGCCTGGGTCAAGCTCAACTCCCTCACTGCCAACAGCACGTTCCTCTCCCAGAACGGCACCACCAACAACGGCTTCCAGCTGTACTACTCCTCCGGCGCCCAGGCCTGGGCGTTCGGCCGGCACAGCACGGACACCAGCAGCGCCGTCTGGCGAGCGACCTACGGGACCAAGCCGGTTGTCGGCCGGTGGACGCATCTCGTCGGCGTCTACGACGCCTCCGCCAAGGAGATCCACCTCTACGTCGACGGCAAGCTCACCGCCACCAACGACTGGACCTACTCCCCGTGGAACGCCACCGGCCCCCTGCAGATCGGCCGCAAGCTCGCCTCCGGGACCTACGGCGAATACACCAACGGCGCGATCAGCAACGTCCGCATCTATCCCTATGCTCTTCCCCCGGCCGATGCCGCGTCCGCCGATGACCTGCCCAAGGTCGCCCAACTGGACTGACACCTGACCGTCATTCCGTACCGCCGCCCGCACCCGGACACCTCCGGGTGCGGGCGGCGCCGACACGGATCCGAAATCCGGCTCCGCCCAAGCAACCCACCTCTGCCCTGGGAACCTTCATGAGACGCAGCACCTTCCTGGCCGCGGCCACGGCGACCGCCCTGTCCGCCTCCCTGTTCACGGGAACCGCCCTGGCCCACGCGGACGGCACCACCGGCGGTCCCGTCCTGTCCGACGCCGACGGCTGGTACGAGCCGGGCCTGCTCTTCGTCACGGCGCACTCCGACAGCCCGCTCACTCGGATCACGGCCCACTTCTATCCGCTGGACGCACCGGACGGGGCCCCGGAGGCCGGATCGACCGAGGACTTCACCCAGTACGAGGGGCAGGACGCCAGCTCCGGCGTCTGGAGGGCGCCGGTGCACCTGGCCGAACTCGGCGACTACCGGGTGACGGTCGATCTGCAGGACGCCTCCGGCGCCACCGTCACCGAGGCCCTCTCGCCGCACACCCTGCACTACCGGACCGTCATCACGGTCACCGGCGTCACCACCACCCCGACGGTCCCGGACTACCTTCACCAGGACGTCTCCGTCAGCGGCACCGTCGTCGCCCGGGACCCCCGCGACCCTGACACGCCGGCTCCCGCCGACGGGGTCACCATCGGCGTCGACGCCGGGTACGTCCACACGACCGCGACCACCGCCGCCGACGGTCGCTTCACCGCTGCCTTCGTCCCTGCCGAGCCGTTCTTCCAGCTGTACACCGTGCCCGAGGCCTCCAGCCGCTACCCGGGGGCGATCCACCCGCCGATGTCCCCCCAGAACCTGCACACCGCGCAGGCACCGGTCCGTTTCTCTGCCAGCACGCACACCCTGAACCTGCAGCAGGGTGCGACGGGTACCGTCACCGGCCACGCGGAGATCCAGACCGCCTCAGGTTGGCAGCCGCTGCCGCACACCGCGATCACCCTCGAGGGCCGCGCCGTGGCCGGGCAAACGACCACCGACAACCGGGGCGACTACACCCTGCACGTCTCCTCTGAGAACGCCGCCCCCAGCGCCGAACTCGTCGCAGGCACGGGCGACATGCCCTTCCAGCAGACAACCACCGAACCCTTCAGCCTCCACGTCGCCTACACCACACACATCGCGCTGAGCGCATCACTCAACGACGATGGGTCCCTGCAAACTCACGGCGACGTCGATTACGAAGACACCCACGCCCACTGGCCCGCCCAGCCCACCGTCACCCTGCAGTACTCCAAGGACGGCAAGAGCGGCTGGAAGGACGCCGCCACCGTTCCGGTCCCGATCCGCCACAACCGACCTCTGTTCCAGGAGACGTTCGCCCGCACCCTCGCCAAGCCGGACACCGACGCGTACTGGCGGGCCCGTTTCAACGGCAACCCCGACCTCGGCAGCAGTACCACGAAGCCGGTGCACCTCTACCGCTACGCCACCCGCATCACCGGCTTCCACGCCTCCTCCGACACCGTGCGCAAGAGCCAGGCGATCAGCTTCGCGGGCACCCTCCAGTACAAGAAGGGCACCACCTGGAAGCCTCTCCAAGGGGGCGCACCCACCCTCTACTTCAAGCCTCGCGGCTCCACCACCTACCACTACGTCTGCGAACTGGGCAGTGACGCCAACGGCCACCTCGAGGGCCGGGTGAGCGCCGAGCGGGACGGCACCTGGGCCGTCGCCCTCAGCCGCGAGACCGGAAACCACTACCTCACCAGCACCAGGGTCACCGACTACGTCGACGTCCGCTGATCCGCGTCACAACGGATCCAGCGCGCGCCGCTCTGTCCGTCCGGCCGGCCCGGTGAGTGCGGGGCCGGCCAGCTGGGCGACACGGTGCGAGGGAATGACGGTGTGCCGCCGGTTCGTCCAGTTCAAGCGCCACTGCTGGTTGGCGCCTGATACGTGCTAGGAAGCTAGGCGTGGCCTGACTTTGATGACCAGGTTCAATGGAACATCATCA
Organism: Streptomyces sp. NPDC005281; assembly: GCF_040607495.1. NCBI lineage: Bacteria > Bacillati > Actinomycetota > Actinomycetes > Kitasatosporales > Streptomycetaceae > Streptomyces > Streptomyces sp. NPDC005281. The sequence goes on from NZ_JBEXGX010000029.1 coordinate 38,010, forward strand.
CTCTCGTTGCGCCGCATGAGGCGAACTTAGAACGCTGCGGCGACCGCTGCGGGTGCATCAAGGAAGTTCCCCTACCGGATCTGACTGACGGCCCTTCAGGCACGGCAGGCGGGCGGTACGCCTCAACCAAGCGCGACGGCAGATCGGACGAACGGTCCCGATGTCGTGAGGCTTTCCGTGGCTTTCCCAGCGGTCCTGGGAGCAGCTGGGCACCGAAGTCGCATAGGACTCACCAGGTGGTACCGGTCGAGCTTCAGGATGGCGATTGGTCCGGCTTCGCTGCTACAGGACACCCGGGTCCGGTTTCGGGGCAGCGGCACTGCCCACAGCGCCGCAGCTCCCGAGCAACTCGCCAGACCCGGCAGCACCGTTCGGCGAAGGACTCGGACGCTACCGGGGCGGCCTGACCCGCAAATCCGCCTCGCCGACAATGGCTCCACCGGTCAAAGCCGGTGCTCGCGCTGACCGGCCGTCACTCGGCAGCCGAGTTCTCCTTCCGCCACCTCCACCGCCAGAGCGCGTCGGCCCGGTGGTCGTGCTCGAAGCCCTCACCAAGAGGCCCCACCCGCTCGAACGCCTCAGCGGTGCGCGGATCGTCGCGCACGGCGAGACCGTAAGCGGCTTCCAAACGCACGAGTTGATCGTCCTCGTCGAGCAGCCCTGCCAGGGCGTCGGCGACCGCGGACGTACGATCCCGAGAACCGGCCAGTGCCGCCACGGCCGCACCCCGCGAGTCGGGATCCGGGTCCTCGGCCAACAGGAGCAGCGCCCGGGTGATCTCCGAGAGGAGGTCGTCGTCCCGCATGCTCGCCGCACACGCCCTGAGCCGCACCTCGGCATCCGGATCGCGCAGGAGGGTGAGCAGAGCGGCCCTGGCCGCCGGGGTGCGGGCAACGTCGTCCGTGGAGAGGGCGTAGGGCACTTCGCGGCGCACGCGCGGGTCGGGATGGTCGCGGTAGCGCAGGCCGAGGACTTCCTGGCCCGGATGATCACGGTCCGTGAAGGCGTCGAGCACCTTCGCGAGCATCTCGCCGTCCGTTTCCTCGGCCGCCCAGGCGGCCAGGAGTTCGCTCTCCTTCTTCTCGTAGTAGGGGCTGGTATCGAGGAACCCCCGCATCCGCAGGTAGTCCAACACGAACCGGCGATGCACCAGGTCACGGTCGTGGCGATGGGCCACCACAGCCGACCAGGTCTCAAAGCTGCGGCGCTCGCTGAGGATCCAGCAGACCGTCGACCAGTTCACATGGTCCTCTTCATGCCGGCCGACAGCACGGGCGATCAGTTCGTCGACGGGGGTCAGGATGCGGAAGGCCCACTCCAGCGACGTCAGGATGGCCCCGTGGCCAGCTCGTACGTTCAGGACGCCGAGTGAGACCAGATCGACCCAGTCGTACTCGCCGTCCTGCACGCGGACCGTCGCGGCCGGACCCTGCGCGCCCGTCCTGCGCCGCAGTTCCTCGACCGCGCCCGTCTCGTACCAGTCCCGGGCCAAGGCGAGCAGCCGTTCACGGGCGGCTTCCGAAAGTCGCAGCCGGGGCTCCTTGCCCAGCACCGCCGAGAAAACCGCCGGAGAGCCACCGTCGACGGCTCGCCACAGCGGCGTGGTTCCATCCGGCAACACCCGGTCAGCATCCGCACCACCCTCCATCAACACCTCGGCCACCGACGCGTCGCAAGCCGCCACGGCCCCGCACAGCACCGGCAGCCCGCCCTCGTCGACCGCGTCCGGATCCGCGCCCCTGTCCAACAGATCCCGCACCGCCTCAGCGTCCCCCGCCCGAACCGCCGACCTCAGCCGACTGTCGAATTCCGTCTCGCCCACGCTTGTGTCCCCCATTCCTAATCACATCGCCGGACCGCCGAGGAAAACCCACAACTCACCGGGGAGGGGCGGACGTACGGCACCAGAATTGTCATGCCTAACTTGACTCTGTCGGAAATCTTGGGGTTCCTCGGCGCTCCAACATGATCAGCAGGCATTCTCGGGGCTGTTACGCCGTGACGAGGGACGGTGCCCAGTGCCGGCGCTTCTTCTGGGCTTAGGTGCTCGACCGCCGTGCCCGTCGCCGTCCGGCAGTACGTCGGGTCGGCGACGCCGGGCCGGCACACAGTCCGTCGACGGCGCGGCGTCTACGTCGCGGGAAGTGCCCCTCGAGGATTGGCCGGGATATCCAGTACTTCGAATGCGCCGGCCGGTCGGGCATGGAGCGAACCGGGCGCGACAGTCGACTGCGGTTCCCGGCACGCCTTTGCGTCAGCCGTCGTCAGGCCACACGCGCAACGAAGAATTCGAACCGGTACTCCTGCCCACCAGTCGGCACCGTTGATGCGGTCGCGCAGGTCCTGGAGGCTGAACTCTTAGCGTGCGTGGCGGCGGCCGAGCGTTTCGAGGTCGGCCGTGGTGCGGTGCTGGGAGGCGGCGTGGACGTCGATGAGGTCGCGGACCGCACTGCGGTCCGCGAGCGCGCGGACCTTGGTGCCGATCACATCGTCGAGGGCCAGCACCGGTCCGTCCCCGGTCTCCACAGGTGCCGCCCAGAATGCCTCCTTGAGGACATCCACCTCGCATTCCTCCCCGGATTTCGGGTCGGTCGCGATGAGACGACCGGAGAGGGCACCCGTCTCGATCTGGCGGATGCTCCAGCCGCGAGTGGTGAGGCCGTCGCCGACCACAGCGACGATCTCGGCGATCGAGGCGGGATTCTCGGTCGCTACGTCGAGGTCCTGGCTGAGGCGGTCGACCAGGCCGTGAGCCTGGACGGCATAGCCACCTGTGATCACCAAGGGGTACGGGGTGCCGATCGCGAGTACATCCGCGAGGAGCCGGCGGTGCAGGTCGGTCAGGTTCACGCGGCCGGCGCGCTCCGGACGGCGGCCAGCTCGGGAAAGGCCGCTTCCCATGCCTCCCGCAGCGGCCTGCTGATCAGGGTGCGCAGCACCGGCCACTGCCCGAGCAGTAGATCCCGGTTCAGGAAGGCGACCAGGTCTTGGCGCTGCCCCTCGGCCAGAACGGTGCGGTAAAGGCTCATCCGCGAGCGCGGCTGCTCCACGTCGTAGGAGCGGCGGCCCGACCATGCCACGTGCAGCGGCAGGTCGACCGAGCCGTGGGTGGGGCCCGTCAGGTCCTGAAGGCGCGCAGGCAACCGCTTGGCGTACTGCTCGCGGAGCAGCTCGAACGCGTTCGGCACCGGGAAACGAGAGGAGCTGAAAGCCATGCTCCGATTATCGCCTGCCGGACCGGGCGGGTGTCGGCCGACGCCGGAACCGGCGCGCCCGACAGCCAGGTCCCGGCAACAGCTGCGGCGGGCCGAGAAGGCCATGCCCTCATGCTCTGGGGGCTGCGACCGGACTGGTTCGGCTACCCGCGACAAAGCGGTGGCCCTCGGTAAGACCCCGTTGCTCTGCAGACCTGACGCCTCGGGTACCGAGTGCCACCTGCCAAGCCTGTCTTCCGGGTGATCATCGATCCAGGACGGGCCGCCCCTATCCAGTCGTCGGCAGGTAGGGATGGCGGCCGGGTGGGCGAGGCGGGCTTCGGGTCTGGGATGACCCGCCCGCCGCCGTCCTTTCGGTCATTGTCTTTCGGCGAAGAGCGACGACGCCGCGACAGCGCTGGACGATCATGCCGTGCGTTGGTCCCGTAACCGTGGCTCCGCGGCTGCGAGGCGAACTTGGCCCGGACCGACGTACAGCAGTCGGCCCGGGCCAGGTCATCGGCTACTGGCACGGCTTGGCCGGGGTCGGCTTCTGCCCCGGCGGTCGGCTCAGTCGAGATACACGTACTGGTCGATGTCCAGCGACGCTCCGGCCCGGGCCAGCCAGGCCAGCAGGGCCGCGCGCAGGAAAATGCCCTTCTGCTGCGGGTCCTCCGGGTCGGTGATCTCTTGGACGAGCACGAGGGAGACGTCGGCGTCCTTCGAGTCGGCCAGGCGCCCCAGCGCTGCGGCGAACTCTGGTCCCCAGGCCAGGACCACCGGTTCGAGATCCTCGGGTCGCCTGGACTCGCCCGGGGCCCGGACGTGGCGAATCCAGGTCGCGTGCTTGCGGGGTGGGGACTGGGGGCGCCTGCGGCTGCCGATCGCGGTCGCTTCGTCCGCTTCGCATCCCAGCCGCGCGGAGATCTCCTGCAGCTGCAGGGATTCGCTGACCACCCTCAGGTACATCCGGAACGCGCTCACGGCCGGTACCTGTAATTCGTCGGAACCAAGATCTTCCCGTCCTTGCTCACGAGGACGACTCTGCCCTCGCCGTCGCGCATCGCGTCGAACCGCGACACGTTGTTCTTCCCCACCCAGTCGGCCTTGAAGCCGTGGGGGTCCTCTCCGACGGTCTTGAGCGCCTTCTCGAGCTGCTTCTCTTTGATCTTGACCAGGGAGCCTCGCTCGATGGCCGCTGCGTCGGGGATCTCTCCCTTGATGAAACCACAGGACGCGTTGTGGACGAGTACGGGTGTGGCTCCGGCCAGCACGTAGTAGGTGTGCAGGTCGTTGACGGTCAGGTTGTAGGCGCCCTGCGGCTCCTTCCAGTGCGCGACCTTGTCGATGCGCACCGCGGTGCCGCCCGGGGTGCGCATCGCCTCACCGGAGTTGAGGTCGCGGGCGTCCGCCCATCGCCCCCGGTTCTCGACCCAGAAGGGGTGGTGGTCGGTCGCGGTGAGCGTGGCCGGCTCCGCTCCCCCGTCGCCGGTCAGGGTGACGCTGGTGAAGTCCTCGTCGTCGGGCGTGTAGATGGTGTCCTCGACCGGCCGCGAGCCGGTGATCCCAGCCTGCGGGTCGGTGGCCAGGACGCTGTCGCCGACGGTGATCTGCTCGATGGGCACCGTGGTGGTGCCGTCGCCCATGAGAACCCGCGTGCCGGCCGGGAAGCTGTTGCAGTTCGGCATCTTGTCGCCCTTGCGGGCGGCCCTGATGTCCTCCGGGAGCAGCTTGCCCCCGTACTTGAGCCAGCGCATGACCGCGAGCGAGCCCAGCGCCCGGTCGGTGTCGCTCACCTTCTCACCGGTGGCCAGGTCGCTGCCGGTGATGGCTTCGATGACGCCCTTGGCGTCCCCGATCCCGGGCATCAGGTTGAGCAGCACCGACATCCGGCGCTCCTGGGCGGCCCGTTCCTCGACGGTGGTGTCCTTCGACCCGATCTTCTCGGCGAGACGGGAGAAGTCGAAGTCGAAGTCCGGTATCTCGTGGAGCTTGGAGGCGGCCTTGTCCATGCCCTCGACGGCCTTCGTGGTCTCGTTCAGCCCCTTGTTGGCTTCCTTGACTCCCTCATTGAGCTTGTCCATCCCCCGGTTGGCCTTCTCGATGCCCTTGTTGGCCTGGTCCAGGCCTCGGTTGACCTCGGTGGTGGCCTTGTTCATGCCATCGAGGGCGCCGTTCATCTTGTCGAAGCCGGCGTTGATCTGGTCCAGGCTCTTGCCGATGTCCTTGAAGAAGCCCGCGATGTCCCAGGTGTCCTTCGCCGGCCGGTCATCGACGGGCTTCGGATCGGGGTAGTAGTCGCCGACGGCGACAGCGAGCACGGCCAAGGCCTCGACCGACTCAGTGTGGGCGTCGAGAAGGCGGGAAGCCCTGACGACGTCGGTGCGCAGCTTGTCCACGTGCGGCTTGGCGGCCTTGAACGCCTTGAGCGTCTGCTCGTAGATCTGCTTCTTCTTGGCCGGGTCGGTCTCTTTGTCCGGGTCGAGCAGGAGGTAGGGCTTGAGCTTGTACAGCTCGGTCAGCGCCGTCTCCAGCTCCTTGAACGAGCTGCCCTCGTCCTTCATCGCGTCACGAGTGACGTAGAGGAAGACGCCCACGCCGAGGCCGAGCTTGGCGGACTTGAGGGCGAACTCCTTGAGGCAGGCGGGCCGTTCCAGCAGAGGCTGGGAACCGCAGTCGGAGTACTGCGCCACCTTGGCCGCGATCTCCAGCAAGGTGGGCTCCGCCTCTCGCTTCGGCGGCGTCCCGGCCGCCGAGGCGGTGCCCACGCCCGCGCCCAGGGTCAGGCACAGGGCGGTTGCGAGCGTGACGATCTTCTGTTTTACGTGCAGGTGCATGTGTTCCTCAGAGCACGGACCCCAAGTCGCCGTTCGCCGGCAGGAGTCCGTGTTTCCCCCGGGGCGGCCGGTCGGGCCGCCCTGTGTTCGCGTGCGTTTCGAACGCGTGGTCGCAATTAGGGTAAAGCGTTACCGTCGGTCATGATCAACTCAAATCCTCGCGGGCCGACGGGCCGTGTCCGGGCGGGTGCTGACGCGCCGACTGACCCTGGTGGTCCTTGCGGCGTGTCCGCCATCGCAGGTCAAGGCCGCGTCGAACCGCCGGCGCCGTGACCAACGTCAGGCGGCGAAGCCGATGTTGGTGACGTACTCGTACTGCCCCCACTGGCTGCCGAGGTCGACGACCTGGTCCACCCACGCGTCGTCGAGTGCCTGCTCGTCGCTGGCGGCCCAGGCCGCGACGATGCGGTCCCAGCGGCGCACGTTGAGCGTACGAAACTCCACCACGCGCTGCCTGGGCCGGTCGACCCGGGACTGGTTGAGCGGGTGGATCTCGACCCGGGTGCCCCGGCCCGCACGGTTGAGGCGGGCGGTGAGGTAGCGGGCGACGTTCTCGCGCCGCACGGTCCGGTAGGCCCGCTCGATGCGTTCCAGGTTCTTCCGCGACGGCGAACGGGTGCCGTCGAGCCAGGCGCGCAGGGTGCGGTTCGTGACGGTCAGACCGGCCGTGCGGGCGGCGGTGCGGGCGTGGTCGGTGCGGGTGAGGTAGTGCAGGCGGGCGAGCAGGCCGCGGCGGGCAGTGACGGGGGTCGCGATGTAGCCGGCAAGGTCGTCCAGCCGACGGGCGACGGCTTCGTGACCCTTGAGGCCACGGGCGCCGTACTTGCCGAACTCGATGTTCCGCTCTGCCATCGTCTCTTCCGGTCCTCGGTCGGTTGGATCACTGTACGGGCTTGCACGAGCCGATCACTCTGCCCGGCCAGGGCGATGTGACGCCGGGACAGGTGATCGCTGTCAGGAGGGGGCCCCGGGGCTTTCTGCGGCCTGGCTCTTGTCACCGGCAGTGCCAATGGCGTACGCGTCCTTGACCTTCACCTCGGTTACGCCACGACCCTCGGCGAACACCTGCCGCCAGTCGCCGATGACGTGGAGTTCATCGGTGCCCTGGACGCCGACCACCGTCAGGCCCTCGTCGTGGGCCCGATGCGCTTTCGTCCACAGGTTCGCGAACGCCTGCGAGCGGATGAGGTGCATCCAGTCGGGGCGGTAGAGCTCGCGGTTGTAGTTCGACTCCCCCATCGTGGAAACGAACTTGGAGTACATCGCCTTCACGTACTCCCCCGTGACCTCATCATCCTCGGCGATCGCCCGGTCCCGGGCGTCCTTGAGCAGGATGCGGAACTTCTCCAGCAGGCTCTCGGTCGCCCCCGAGGTGAACGACTCGTGGATCACCGGCGCCTCGCACAACCCGTGATTCGGGCCGGACAGGCGCAGCAGCAGGCGCAGGGTGGGTTCGGTGACCCACAGCGGTCCGTCCTCGTCGCGGTCACCCAGCGGGTTCGGCAGGACCTTGTGGTGATCCCAAGCGGGCGGGGTGATCAGGTGGACCCCGGCGCGGCGCCGGTCGTGGACGTTGCCCTCGGAGTGTTCCAACTGGCCGATCGGCAGATGGGTCTTGAGGGCGGACAGGTAGGCGCCGTTGATGTCGAGGCTGGTCACCTCATGTCGGCCGGACGGTAGTTCGGGCCGGGTCCACTTCGGGCGGGCCTCCCAGATCCGGTCGGCTCCCTTGGCGCTCTGCTTGCGCAGGATGTCGGGGATCCAGGGGTGGGCGACGACGTCGTAGCGGCCGCCCTTGCGGGTGCTGTCCAGCAGGATCATCGCGTCCGGGATGGCCCGCTTGACCAGGGCCGCGGTCGCCGCCTCCACATCCCCACGGTGCTCGGCCAGAGCCGCGGTGACCGCGTCGGCGATGAGGTCGGGGACGTCGCCGGTGGTCTGTACCCGGCCGCCCGCGCGCACCGTCGTCACCTGTACGCCTGCCCGGCCGGACAGAACCGCGTGCGACGAACGGGCGGGACGGGTCGACACGCCCGCCCTCCTCGAAGCCCCTGCCGCGGTGGGGGTTTCGGGTGCGAAGGCTGATGCTGCGGGCTGGACTACGGCGGGGCGGGCAGCCGGAGGTTCGGCGGCGCATTCGGCGGGGTCCAGGTGCTGGGGGTATCCGGCGACCTGGTGGCGGGCGTCCTGCCCGCACAACACGCACGGCCGGGGCACGGGCAGGGCCTCGACATCGTCGGCTTCCCCCTCCCAGGGCTCCTGGTCCATCGCATCGCCGTGCTCCGCCGCGGTCTCGGCACGGTTCCCGGACCCGGGCTCACGGGCAGCCTGCAGCGCGTCGGCGGCGGTCTCCGGCTTGTCCCCGGCGGCGAGGGCAGCGATTTTGGCCTGCGCACTGTTCAGGAAGTAGGCGTACCGGTCGCGGACCTCGCCGGCCGGATCCCGGCCCGTCTCCCAGCCGCCGACCGTGGAGGGGCTGACCTCCAGGACGCGGGCCACCTGCGCGCGGGAGAGGTTCAGCGCCTCGCGCAACGCCCGGCGCTCTTCGGCCGGGGGCAGGTCGGCCTCCTTGCGGACCGTGGCCAGCAGGGCATCGACCGCGTCGAACTGTGCCATCACCGCTCGCCCTCCAGCATGTTCACGCTCCGCCGCCCCCGGACACCGCGGCGTGCTGCGGGCAGTGCTTCGCATGCCCGACTCGGGCCGGCCAACAGGTCCAGCACGTCGATGCCGTAGTGCACGGCCAGCCGGTCACAGTCGTCCAGACTCCAGGCGGCGGTGCCGGACTGGCGGCGGCTCACCTGGGCCTGGGTGACCCCGAGCACCCCGGCCAGCCGTTCCTGCGACTCCCCGGTGGCGTGCATCAGCGCCGCAACCGTGACCCGCACCCGCTCAGCCAGAGACATTCCCATAGCCCCATCTTACCATGTGGCATGAGTTTTTCTCATGAGAATTGAGGATTTCGCATTACTGGTTGATGGTTTCCTGTATGGCCGAACCCGGCCCGGATCAGGCGGAGTTGCTCGGTCCGGGTTCGGTATCCGGCGGTCTGCCGCCTACCCGGGAGGCCTGACCGTGAGATCCACGATCGTGGCGTCGCCGGGGAGGTCCAAGCGCTGCTTGCGGGGGCGCGGGAGCAGCGGGCCCGGGCAGCAGGGCCCTTGGCGCGCAGTGTGTGGGCGCGGCTGCGGCACCAGGGGAAGTAGAACTCCCTGGGCCCGCGTGCGGAGTCGGGGCAGCGCTGGGTGCAGAACATGCAGTAGCCGGGGGCGGCAACGGGGGCCAGGCGGCGCAGCAGCAGCCGGACGTGGTCCTGCTCTTCCGGCTGGAACGGTATGGCGTCGGCCGTGCAGCCCTCGAGGCGTTCGGTGAACGCGGCGCGGAAGGCGGCGAGGTCGCGGCGGCAGGCCCAAAGCAGTTCCAGGTTCCTGAACTGGGTCGCGCCCGTATACGGGCTGCAGGCCGCCAATCTGACGGCGTGGCGACGGTGGGCGAACCCGTCCCCCGCGGCTGCCACTGCGCGCCCCGGAGGGGTGAACGACCGACCAGACACCGTCGGTTGTCCCGAAGCCGCAACCTCCGACTGCCACGAGGGAACGCGGCCGCGGTCTGCGTGTGGTCCGCTGAGTCCGAGACGGCTGAGCGCGGTCGTCCACGGTGACGATGGCTTGCTGCGCGGCGGCGAGGATGACCTTGCCGGAGCAGACAACAGTGTGGAGCTTCGTCTCCACCGGGTCCTTCTTGTTGTTCACCCCGGATCCCACGTCCGCCCGTCGGTGGCGGTCAGCCCGCCTGCCCCTTCGGAGCTCGCGAACACAACTGCCCGGCAGTCGCCTTCCTCGGCGCCCAGGAAGTAAGTCCCGCCAGCGAGGTCCCCGGCGATCGGCTCCAGTTGCGCTTCCGAGGCAAGCCGAGGTGCGGCAGGTCAACCCAAACCTGCATCAGGCCCAGACGCCGGACGATGCCCAGTGCCAAGCCGCGCGTGGGGCAACCTGGTCAACTCGGAACAGCACGAGCTACGGCGCACGATGTGGATGATCGGCTGTGCGAAAACCTCCGCCTCGTAGGACTCCGCGCGGAGTAGCCTGCGGGCATCGCTCAAACTAGGACGTCGGGGGACAGCACGTGACCGTTCGGACCATCGCCCCAGAGGGGATGCCACGCCACACGGGAGAAGCGGGCCATGTCCTGCTCAATATGATCTGGGACCATTTCTCCCAGCATCATGTCTGGCCAACCTTTGACGCCATTGACCGAAGGCTGTACGCGACGGGCCTGGACTACGAAGCGGCAGTGCAGCAACTTTGCCCTGCACTACTGAGGGGCGTAGACCCGGATATCTCGCGGATGCCAATGGGGGATCAACAACTATCTCTGACGGTTGCAGGGGCCGCGAATTGCACCGGCGCGCGTGGCGCCATCAACGCATTTCTCAGCATGGTACGGACCGCGGCCACGATCGAGCCCCACTACCACCCCACACGGCCCGGGGAGCTGCCTACGCTGATGCCTCAAGACCTGAGAGGCATGGAGAAGGCCGACGGGTTGCTGTTGAGCAAAAAGGTCACGTACGGCGCAGCTGTCATCGGACTGAATGAAACGTGCTTCCGGGGCGGCAGTACCAGGATGGACGACCTGGAGTGGTCACTGTGCTACGACCGGGGCATTCGGCCCTTCGCTGACGTGCAATCCGTAGCTGAATACTGGCGGATCAGGGAACAAGTGCTGGGACCGGTACGAACGCAGGCCGAAAACCTCCCCTTCTCAAACCGACAGCCGCAGCTTCCGGCGATTCCGGCGCAGGCGCCAGCAGCAGCAGCAGCAGCAGCTGAGCCTGTCGTGGAGGCGTCAGAGACGCTGACTGTGGCCGTTGAACTGCACCCCATGGTCGTGGCCGTAGCCGCCGAGCGGTATAACAACGGCTTCTACCTCGACGCGGTGAGGAGTGCCTTCCAGGCGGTAGAGCACCGCGTGGCGTCACTGGTCGGTGTCAACGAGGTCGGTGAAAGGTTGATGGGCATCGCCTTTGGCAAGCCTGTTCCCAAGATCACGGTGACTCGGTCCACGGGAGGCTCGCTGGAGAGCGAGCAGACCGGCATGCAGTTTCTGTTCAAGGGAGCGATGGGCGCCCTACGCAACCCTCGCATGCACGGGCCGGATAAGCAGGACGATCGTGATGAGGCCGCGGAGATGCTGGTGATCGCCAGCTTCCTGATGCGGCGCCTCGATATCGAGCACAGGAAGCAGGTGGTGGCAGCTGCTCTAGCGGCTGCCGCAGCGGGTCCGTAACGTACGTCGCCTCTACCGGTAGTTCGTTAATCCGGCGGTGGCGTGGGCTGACGGTAGGTCGGGTTGGTCGTAGGCCGGTGGTAGGAGTCAACTGCCATGCTGGGGGCTGAAGATGACTGCTCGCCGTCTGTGTCCGCCTGCGCCGGGGCCGTTGGAGGAGTATGCGGCCCGGTTCGACGACCTCTTCTTCAGTCTGGCTCAGCGGCGGGGTTTCGCGAGTACCTGACCGGGCTGTTGGCGCCGCGGGAGCGGAGCCGGTGGCGGGTGGGGGGATGCCGGGGGTGCAGCGGCTGCAGTTCTTCCTGTCCGAGTCGCCCTGGGAGGTCGAGCAGGTCAACGACCGGCGGCTCGAGCTGCTGCGCGAGCAGCCGGCGACAGCTCCGCACGACGGCGGGGTCATCGTGATCGACGATTCCGGGGACCGCAAGACCGGCACAGCGACCGCGCACGTGGGCCGCCAGTGGCTGGGACGTTTGGGCAAGACGGACAACGGCATCGTCACGGTGACCACGGTCTGGACCGACGGCCGCGTGTACTACCCGCTGCACGCGACGCCCTACACCCCTGCCCATCACTTCGCCCGCGGCCGGTCCGATCCGGCCTTCCGCACGAAACCGTAACTGGCCGCTGCCCTCGCGGCCCGCGGGAGGGAGGCGGGTTTCGGCTGCCGGGCGGTGGTCGCCGACTGCGCCTACTCCGTCAGCGACACCTGGTATCTCGCGCTGCGCGAGGCCGGCCTGGCCTACGTGGTCGCGCTCAAGCCGCACCGCGGCACCTGGGCCCCGGCCGACCAGCCGCACCCCCCATCGAAGCCGCCCACGCCCTGACCTGGAAGGATGCCAAGCATCCCGGCGACTGGACGCCCGTGGAGCGTCACTTCCGCGACGGGAACACCGAGACCTGGTGGGCCGCCGATGCCCGCCTGGCCGGCTACGGTCCCGACTCGCCCTGCCGGCTGGTCGTGGCCACCACCGACCCGGCCCAGCTGCCGGAAAAGGCCACCTGGTACCTGGCCACCAATCTTCCCCACCCCGACGCACCCCACGCCACGGCCAGTCCGCACCCGCCGGCCGACCTCACCGAGATCGTCCGCCTCTATGGACTGCGGCCATGGATCGAACAGAGCTACAAACAGATCAAGGACGAACTCGGCTGGGCTGACTTCCAAGTCCGCTCCGCCCGCGCCATCCGCCGCCACCAGACCCTGGTCAACTGCGCCTTCTCCTTCTGCTGGGACCAATGGTTCGCCCCACCCGGACCCCTGGATGACACCGCGCCGGCCCCCTGTCCCGACCGAAGGCCCAGAGAGGGGGACCAGACATACCCCACAAGGCCCAACAGCCCTGCTGGCCCAGGGCCTTACGCGCCATCCGTTCCTGGCTCACCCCCGCCATCACCCTCACTCGATGGTGGCAAGCATGGACGGACACGGATCCACCCCATGAACTCCAGGCCCTGATTGATGAGGTCACACCCGGACACGGCATTGACCTCTACCGCCGGATTTAACGAACTACCGGTAGATACCGGGCCCGACAGTGGGGTGCGAGACCAATGCACGGGCCGCGTTCCGCAGCTGTGCTTCCCATGCCACCTCGTCGAGCCCCAGCGTGTACTCGATGCAGCACGCGCATGGCGGGAGGAGCGCCACGAATGCTTGCTCCTCAGCGGCCTCGACCTCCATCTCCAACCACTCGTCTGACGCCAACTCAGCGAGCCCTGCCTCCCCGGCGGCAAACCGCATGGCCAGCCTGCGCAACGCGTACCGTTGGGCCAGGCGGTGATCGGGCAACGCAATCCCCAATTCTGCGAGGACCTGCTCAAACGTGTCCCGGATGTCTCGGGGGTCGGCATGACGTGGCAGACCGGCAAGCTCACACAGGGCGGGAGTGTCCGCCCCAGCTGCGAGTGCCTGGGCAGCGGTCATCGGCAGGTCTTCCGGGCGCACCTGGTTCGCCTGATATAGCCACGCTGCCTCCTCCAAGGGCAGATAGACGCCGCGTTCGGGGCTGTCCGGTTCGGGCGTGTTTTTTATCGCTGCCATGGTTCACACAATGCCAACACTCCTCGCGAGAGTGCCCGGAATTTGGGCTGCCTCCAGGTGACGCTCCGCGACCGCTCCCCAAGATCTGTGCCAGAACCCCCTTCTCATCTACGAAGCCACACGGGCCTGCCATCTCGGGGATGGCCAGTCGTGCGTGATGTCGAAGGGGCGCTCATGGCAGAGCTTGTGCGGCAGCAGGATGTGGATGCGTACGTAGGCCGGGCGACCGCAGCCGGTTGACACCCGACGTCTGATCGACAGCGTGCCACGCCTGCCGGCCTGAGGGACGAAACGTGCGGACGGCGGGATCGCCGCCCGCACCGGCCGGGGCCCGGTCGATGCGATGGTCGGTTCGATCACGTATGCGCGGCTGCGGCGGGCAGGGGCGGACTCAGGCCGCCTGGTCCGAACGCAGCACCGAGTACAGGACCATGTCGCGCCATGCGCCGGCTCGGAAGCAGGCCCCGCGCAGGACACCTTCGCGGGTGAAGCCCGCTCCCTCGAGGGCACGCTGCTCGGCGATGTTCACCAGTTCGGTGCTCGCCTCGACTCTGTTGACCTTGGTGTGGTCGAACAGGTAGGCGGCGAGCCGGCGCTGCGCCTGCGTCCCGTAGCCCTTGCCGCGTTCGGCGGTGAGCAAGGAGATGCCGATGTTCCAGCACGGAGACGCCGGGCCTTGCATCACCTCGTGCCACTGCACCTCGCCGACGAACCGGTCGTCGTCTGCGGCGATCACGAGCCTGCCGCCCTGAGCGGACAGGAATCCGTCAGCCCACTGCCGTCGGAGACGCCCTGGATTACGGAATCCGAAGAAGCCGTGGTCTCCGGCTTCGGCGGGATCTTCATGAAGGCGTTCGAGCTGGTCCAGGTCCTTCTCGGTGACGGGGCGCAGGTGAATGTGATCAGGGCTCAACATGGTCACAGGGTACGAGGCGGCACGTGCCGGCCCTCGTCCCAGCCCGTGGGGCGCCGACACGCCTCGTGGCCACAGGACCGGCGGTGGTGACGCGTAGGAGGGGCGCCATAATCCGGGGGTGACACCGACCGCACGGCAGCTCGCCCCGGCCGCCCCGGACCATCAGCTGCTGCTCGAACGTGCGGCCCCTGCGCGGGAGCGCTGTCGTTCAGGCAACAGTCCGGCTTCCCCGCCGATCGCGGCCCGAGGGGACGCCAACGCTTGTGACGCCGATGGCACAAGGGCCCCTTCCTCAGGCCGGGGCAGCGTCCGAACGGTAAGGGTGATCCCATGAGCGAGCGTACGGCCAGTCGAACAGCGGTACTCGTCTGCCAGGGGAGGGCAGCCGCGAACGGGCGGGCCGCGGAGGGCCGGTTCGCTGATCCGATGGCGTCACAGCTGCTGCGGGCCGAAGAACGTATCCCCGTGGACCAGGTCCGTGCGGGCACTCCCCCGACGGGCTGGAAGGAGCGCACTGTCTACGAGAGCGTACGGGCGTGCGCGGAAGTGGTCGTGCCGCGCACCCTGGCCATCGACGAGGCACTGCGCGCACACGTGAGGAACCAGCTCGTGATCCTCGGCGCCGGTCTGGACACGCGAGCCTGGCGTATGCCCGAGCTCGCGCGGACCGATGTGTGGGAGGTCGACCATCCGGCCTCCCAGCAGGACAAGCAGACCCGCCTCCCGGCGCGGTCGGCAGCCCTCGCCCGGTCCGTGCGGTTCACACCGGTCGACTTCGCCGTCGACGACCTCGGGACAGCGTTGGACGCCGCGGGGCACGACCCGTCCGCGCCTACGACATGGCTGTGGGAGGGCGTGGTCCCCTACCTCACGCGCGACGAGGTACGCGCCACGGCGGCCGCTGTCGCAGCCCGGACGGCGCCGGGCAGTACGCTCGTCGTCAACTACCAGGCCCCGTCCGCGAGGGCGGCCGCAGGCCGGCTCCTGACACGCGTCCTCGGCAGTTCCATCACATCCGGCGAGCCGTGGCGCTCGCTGTGGAGGCCGCGGCAGTTGGCCGCGCTCCTCGCCGAACACGGTTTGCGAGTGGTTTTGGACGACAACCTCCTCGACCTCGCCCACACCCACGGCATCCCCGCACAGGGACGGACGTCGTTGCGCTCAGGTCACGTCGCCGTCGCAGAGCCGCCGAGGTGAGAGGTCGACCGAATGCTCTGGCAAGGGTCGGGGTCACCCGCTCGACAGGCGGGGTGGCCCTGGCGTCGAGGTGAGGAGACCGGTGATGAGGCCTTCTGCTCTCCTTTTCCCGGCGAGCCGCCCAACCGCTCCGGGTGCGTGCATCGGATGACCGCCGACGAGATCCGCGCCGCGTTCGCGGACGACTGGACGCCACTGCCGGGCACGGCGTGAACACCGGTGTTTCTGGGCCCAGTTGCCTTGTTACCGAATGCGGACAGATCCGAGTAAACAATGCTCGTCCCGGCGTCATCTCATGGGGTGTAGCGAAACAGCCGATGCGGCCGGCCGCCCTGCGACAGCAAGGGAAGGTGCCGTGTCCTGACAGATCATGGGGGATCTTTCATCATGACCACGTACCGTGCCCGCCGTACCGCCCGTACCGCCGCTCTGGCCACCGTCACCGCCGCGCTGGCGCTGGGCCTGACCGCCTGTGGCGGCGCCGACGGCGGTTCGAAGGCGGCGGGCCGCGGCCACAGCGCGGGGACCGCCCAGAGCCCGTCGGCGTCCGAGGGGGACGCCAAGGGCAGTGCGGCGCAGGCCAACAGCAGTGCTGACACCAAGGAAGGGGGGCCCTCGGCGACCGCCGCGGGCGGGGCGCAGGAGATCACGAGCAAGAGCACAACGGCCGGCGCCCAGCAGTGCCGCGGAGACGGGATGCTGGTCACCGCGGTGCACCGGTTCGCCGGCCAGCAGGGCGACCACCTGCTGCTCACCGCGGTGAACGAGGGCACCAAGCCCTGCTGGGTCACCTCCTACCCGGCCGTGGTACTCAACTGGAACACCGACAACGTCGCGCTGCCGCACTCCAAGAAGGACGCCCCGGGCGGCGACAAGCACATCACGCTCCAGCCCGGAGGCAAGGTGTACAGCGCGGTGAACCTCTTCGTCTACGGTTCCAAGAACCACACGGCGCAGTCGCTCGCCTTCGCGCTGCGCGGCCAGGACGGTCGCCCCGGCCCCTTCTACTCCGTCGTCAGCAAGGGTCAGAACCAGAAGTTCACCTGGAACGAGGCCGACGTGCTGAACTGGAACGCCAAGAAGCCGTACGACTTCTGACGGTCCGCCGACCGGTGACGCGTCACCGTCCGCCCGCACGTCCACGGCCGGCACCTCGCAGGGCTCCCGGGCGGCCACCGACGCCGATTCGGCCATCCGTGGCATCGTGGCCGGTCTGACCATTTCGGCCTGGTCCGGCCTCAGTTCATCGCTCATGTGTGCCGTACTCCCGCCGGTGCATCCGTGCCGCGGTGCGGACCACTACGGGAGGCTTCTGCTCTCACTCCGGGGGCCCGGCCGGGCCGGCATGATCCGGTCGGGTACGTCGGCGGCCAGGGCCTCGCGCGTCGCGTACACCCGCAAAGTGTCACCGGCCGGGACCACCTGGGGATCGGTCCATCCCTCGTGGGGCTCCGGGATCAGCATCCGCGTGGAGCCGTGGGCGGCGTCGTGGATCAGCACGGAGACAATCCCGGTAGTCAGCGTCCCCGGCCCGTACGACTGCCGGGGATGGCTGTCCGGCCCCTCCGCCTGCACCACCAGGAACCTGCCGTCGAGCCAGTGCCCGTACGAGTCCAGACCGGCCCCCGAACCGACCGGGGCACCGTCCACCCACAGCCGGGTCGCCGACCCTGGCATGTCGCGCCAGAACACCGCGCGATGCCGGTCGCCGACACCGCTGAACCGAACATGGACCTCGAAGTCGCCCCGGAATCCGTGGAATCCGCCGCAGGCGCCCTGGACCGGACCCTCGCGCTCACCGCGCGAATCCTCTTCGGCGGCCGACGGTGCAGCCGGAGCCAGACGGCACACCGACGGCTCACGGCAGACACGGTCCATGCGCCGCGTGCACCCGAATCCAGCCGCGGCACAGTCGCGCGGGGATGCGGCTGACAGCAGGGCGGCCAGGCGCTCCCCGTAGGCCTCCCGGCCGACCCGGCGCGTCCCGTCCCCTGCTTGCCGCCACCACGCGAACAGTTCGCTTCCCGGCGGCGACTGCCGCAACCACTTGCCCCACGCCTCGTCCCACACCACTGACATCTCCTCGCGAGTTCCACGCCGCCGAACCCGCCATGACGTCGCTTCTTATGACGAGGAACGTATCGTCGGCGTCCGTGCGCCGGTCAGTGAGTGGGCAACTGCCGGGGTGGGACTCCCCGTGGTGGATGAACATCGAGCCATCGGATGCGAGGCTGGGTGGAACCCGTATCTCGGTTCTCCTCCGACGCCGTGGTCGCAGGCGCGGGCAACGGGTTTGTCGTGGCCCTGTGCCGCGGCCACCGAGTTCCCGCGCCAGTGCTTCGGTCAGGCCGCAGCGCGGACTGGCTCATCGCGCAGAGCGTCTTCCCCGGATCGAGGACGCCCCGCCGCCGGACGTCATCGACCTGTACGCCTTCACCCCGCTCAGGTGCCCGGCGGATTCCTGCGGCCTGCGACGTCACGCGGACCGGAAGGCCCCGGGGCGCCGCGTGCGTGTCCCGGGGCCTTCCGATGCCCTGTCAGGACGCAACAGGCCAAGGACGTTTGCGTCCAGTCGATCTCTCTTCCACCCCTCGTGACCTGCGACGAAAGTAGTTCTTGCCACCGGGCGACACACCCGGGACGGCCTCCACGGCTGCACCTGCAGGGCAGCCGGGCGGTCGGTGACGTGCCTTCGCCCGTTCGACTTCCACACCGCAGGAGAAATCATGAAGTTCAGCCACGCCCTCCGCCGTACCACCGCGGCCGTCGCCGCCGTCGGCGCCATGTCCCTGGGCATGGTGGCGACCACCGCCGGCGCCGCGCACGCCGTCGCGTCGTGCTCCGGTGACGTGTCGATATACGGCACGCTGGCGGACGGACGGCTGACGTACACGCAGATCGCACCGGACACGGGCAACCGCGTCAAGACGCTCACCGGCCCGAACCTCGGCTTCACGCCCAAGGCGATGGCGACGCTCAACTTCAACACGGTCCTGGTCACCTCGACCACCGGCGACCTCTACCGGGTCGACATCCAGACGAACAACACCTCCCTCACACTCGCCGGAGTCGTCAAGATCTGGGACGGCGGCTGGACCTTCGACAAGATGGTCTACGACGGAGCCGGCCACCTCTACGGAACCGTCGACGGCCAGCTCCACCAGTACGTCGTCTCGCAGCCCAAGCCCGCAGGCTCGGCGCACATAGGCCAGCACGTCGTGATCGACACCGGCTTCGTCCTCAAAACGCTCGCCGCGGCGGGCGACGACCGCATCGTCGCCTCGACCGCGGACGGCCGGCTGCTCAGCTACAAGATCAACGGGGTGAACGACTGGGACCTCTCGGTCCTCAAGTCGAGCGGCTGGTCGGCGGTCGACTCGCTCTCCTCGCCGGGCGGCGGCCTCTACTACGGCCGCACCAACGGCGGCATGTACTGGTACTCCGACGCCGACCCGACCGACGGCGACGGCAGCGATGTCACGTACCACTCCGACGACCCGGTGGACGCCTCCGGCTGGACCCAGAGCCTGCTGTCGGCCTACGCGAACAACTGCGCCTACGTGCCGTCGGCGCCGCCGAAGTCCGTCCAGGGCGGCACGATCTACCGCAGTGAGGTCATGGACCGGGCCAAGAACTGGTACACCCGCAACGTCCAGTACGACCAGGGCGCTTCCGCCGTGGACGTCGACGGTGACCACTCCTACCGCACCGACTGCTCCGGCTTCGTCTCCATGGCCTGGCACCTCACCAGTTCCCTGACGACCGAGACGCTTCCCAGCGCGAGCACGCAGATCAGCAAGGCCGACCTCGTGCCCGGTGACGCGCTGAACGACTACTCCGAGCACGCCGTCATCTTCGCGGGCTGGAAGAACCAGGACACAGGCACCTTCTACTACTACTCCGAGAGCAGCCCGGCGACGGACATGAACTACTCGACCGCGAACATCAACAGCGGTGACATCAGCGGCCACCCGGCCTCGGACTACGTCGCCCTGCGCTACAAGAAGATCGCCTGACGCCCCGCCCGACGCCTCGAAGGCCACGCCGATCAGGCGTGGCCTTCGAGGCGTCCGCACGCCCCGCACCCTTGGAGATATCCGTCCCGGCCATGCTCCGGCCCACGCCGAAAAGGGCGGCGCCCCCTCGGTTCGAGGGGGCGCCGCCCTTCAGGTCAGGTCGACGGGACACGGCCGCGGCGCGCGGCTGCCGGGCGCGGCCGGCGGCCTACTGCCAGCCCGCGTCCGCCGGAGCGACCTGCCAGCCCGCGTCAGCCGGAGCGGTCTGCCAGCCCGCGTCAGCCGGAGCGGTCTGCCAGCTGGCGTCGGAGGCGACAACGGAGGAGGCCGGAACCGCGTCCGCCGTGGACCGGGGCATGGCCACCGGGGCGGCGAGAGCCGCGGCGACGACGAGGGAGGAGACCGCGGCGGCCTTGGCGATGCGGGTACGAAGCATGGCTGTTTTCCGTTCCTTCCGGGACGAGATGCGGTGTCCGGCCTGCTGTCGCGCCCCGCGGTGGCGCTCGGCTCGGCCGGTGATTCATAGGTTCGTCGCAGCTCAGGCCCGAGGAAAGGGTTCACGGATGGACGGAAGCGGCCTTGGACCGATGCGTCCACGGGGGCCGCCTCGGTCCACCGTCCGCGGTTCGAAGGCCAGGGGCATCAGCGGTACTCCGGCGCCGGTCGGCCGCGCCCTGGCCAACTCCGGTACGGCGCGCAGCAGTCGGCGGGTGGTGCGTACCGCTCTCTCCTCCGCCTCTTCGAGCGCGTCGGCCAACAGGTAGAAGCCGAGCGTGAGTTCAAAGGAGGAGACGGTATGCACGGCGACGTGCTCGACACCGTCGCGCGGGATGATCGCCGATCGCACCAGAGTCCTGATGTTGCATGGCAGTTCGTCGCCGGACGGCAGTTCCAGATATGTGTGGACCAGGTACATGCAGTCCAGAATCTCAACAGGATGTGCCAGCAAGTCTGCTTCTACGGTGGCCAGTTGAGGCCCTGGCCGCTTTGGGCCTCCCCCTGCGGCGATCCCCGGTCCTCTGCGAAGATCATCGTGGGACCGGGGAGGGTCTGTGGAAACTGGGGGGAACCTGATGCTGACCGCGCTTGGACTCGATACCGCCGCCGAGACGGTGTATCGCGCCATGCTCAGAAATCCGGCCGCCGGTGTCGCGGCCCTCGCCGACGCCGTGGGGCTGCCCGGGGAAGAGGTGCGCGACGCCCTCGACACGTTGAGCGAGCTGGCCCTGGTGCGCCCCGCCGCGGGGGACGCGGGCCGGCTCCGGGCCGTCTCCCCCGATATCGGCATGGAGATCCTGATGGGCCGCCAGCAGGCCCAGTTGGCGGCCCATCAGCAGCGCCTCGAATCCTCCCGGGCGGCCGCGGCGCAGCTCATCTCCGAGTACGCCGAGCTCCGCCCCGCCACCAGCCATCCCGGGGTGGAGCAACTCGTCGGCCTCGACCAGATACGCGACCGGCTGGCCGTACTCACCCGCGAGGTGCGCGAGGAGTTCCTGGCCTTCGCCCCGGGCGGACCACAGACCGCGGAGAACATGGCCGCGTCCCGGCCGCTCAACGAGGACCTCCTCGGACGCGGGGTACGCATGCGCACGATCTACCTCGACAGTGTCCGTACGAACCGGCCCACCGTCGAACACGCCACCTGGCTGGCCCGGCTGGGCGGCCGGGTCCGCACGGTTCCGTCCCTGCCGACCCGGATGATCCTCATGGACCGGCTGACCGCCATGATCTCGGTCAGCAGCGACGACACCGCCGCCGGCGCCGTCCTGCTGACCGGCCAGGGCACCCTCACCGCCCTGTGCGCGCTCTTCGAGACAACCTGGGAATCCGCCCAGCCGCTCGGCGAGACCGTGCCCACCGACCCGACCGGACTCACCGGCCAACAGAGGACCACCCTGCGGCTCCTGGCCGAGGGCCACACCGACGAGACCATCGCCAAACGGCTCGGGGTGTCCCACCGCACGGCCCGCCGGATCGCCTCCGAACTGATGGAACGCCTCGACGCTCGTAGCCGCTTCGAAGCCGGCGTACGAGCCGTCCAACAGGGCTGGCTGCCACCGCGCCCCTGAACCTTCACCCAGGCATCCCACGCTGGATCGACCGCGAGGCCGCCCGCCAAGACATCCGTTGCCTCCCCGCCCCGGGCGCGGTCCGTGAAGGCGTCGAGCACCTTCGCGAGCATCTCGCCGTCCGTTTCCTCGGCCGCCCAGGCGGCCAGGAGTTCGCTCTCCTTCTCCTCGTAGCGAGACATTGCAGGGCGTGAGATCTCCGCGGAGGTTGGACCAGAACCCGGATTTGGGCAGCACTTGTCGATCGCAGAGCCCCGAAATATCGATGCGAACGGACACCTCTGAGGGGCGATCCCTAGCTCGGCTTCCAGGCCGTGAGCTGGAAGAGCCGGGCCGTATGCATGTAGGGCGGCCGGGCGGTGGTGGCGAGTTCGAGGCGTTCGAGGTCTGCGTAGAAATCCGGTTCGTGCTTGCGTGCGTCGTCGGTGATGTAGTCGCAGAAGCTGCGGATGCCGTAGTGGGCGATGTCCCGGCATCCGAGCTCCCGCAGGGTGGGGATGATCTCTTCAGCCGTATGCAGTGTCAGTGCGGAGTCGAACATCTGCGTCCGCGCCTGATCGGTGTCGAGTGCCGCGAGCGCGGCCGCGGGGTCCATCTCCCGGACGGCGATGTTCAAGGGCGCCGAATGCCGGTTGATCGCCATGACGGAGACCAGGCCACCGGCCTTCAGCGGGGAGAGTGCCGAGGCGAGAGTGCCTGGGACGTCGTCCATGTATTGCAGGAGGTTATGGCAGAGCACGACGTCGAATTCCGCGTCGGCGAGATCGCGGGGCAGATCGGTCGCGTCGGCCTCGACACAGTCGATCAGCTCCGTCACACCGCCTGCCACAGCTCGCTCGGTGGCCGCTGCGAGCATGGCGGGTGCGTAGTCGACGACAGTGACGTGGTGCCCGCGGGCCGCGAGGCGGATGGCGTCTCCGCCGTCGCCGCCGGCGAGGTCGAGTATCCGCAGCGATTCGCCGCCCAGGCCGTCGAGATGACGGAGCAGGTTGGCCTCAGCGATCGAGTAGCGCAGTCGGCCCCAGGGGGCGTCCTGCCACTCCTGCCAAGTGGTCATCGCGGTGTTGAACTTCTCAGGAGCTTCAGGCATCTGGCGACGATAGCTGCCTGACGTCCTCAGCCGGCGTTGTCTTGTGCGGCGGCCCGGGCCTGGGTAAGGGTCAGGCGGTCGGAATCGGTGCCGAACTCGCGAGTGGTACGTCCAGCACGAGCGGGAGCGGGCTCGGGCTCGCCCGGCACTCGTCGCGGCAGTGGCCCGCCACCACGTTCCCAAAAGCGCGGGAGCGCAAGCAGCGGCGTGCCGCCCGCCCGGATGTTCTCGGCGAACCGCCGAAATGCGGTGCTCGGTAACGGAAATGCGCGGGTCGCAAGGGCAGTCCGCTGGACGGCTGCCGATCCGTGGGCGCTCGCGGGACACCGTCATGCGTCGGTGCCCCTACCCGAGCTTGCGCAGCACCTCGGTGATGTTGGCCCGGTACGCACGCAGCGCCCGCAGCCCGGCGGCGTAACGGTCGCGGTGCTGTGCGATGTCCACGGCCTGTTTCTGCGCCCGAACAGCGTGCCAGAGCTCGGCCGTGCGGTGGCGGCGCTTGCAGGTGACGTCCGCGACGGCGGTGGCCCGTTCCCGCCGCGACTGGCGGGTGTTGCCGTCACTGCCCCGCTGCCAGGCCTCATCCGTGTACGCCGCGATGGGGGTGCGATAGCGGGTGAATCCCTGGTCCGCCACACAGCGGGACCACACATCCCAGGCCGCGCGCAGGCGCGCGTCGAGCATGACCGCCTTGGCGACCTCGACCTCCCGTGTGGTTGCGTAGCGCCAGTCCCGCAGGTCGATGCCACGCATCAGCCGCCGGTTCGCCTCGGCGCCGCAGGCCGGCAGGTCCGCAAACTCGGCGTTGGTCATCCGGCGATCCTTCGGCCCGGGGACCAGGGGCTTTGCCGGGTCCCAGCCGTAGCCCCAGCGGCGGGCGTCGGCGAGATCCAGGGCGCCGTAGCCGGTGGCGACCGCGGTCATGCTGACGCCGTCGCCGGGATAGCGGGGGTCGAGCGGGAAGTCCCGGTGGCCGCGCTTGGCCATGCACTGCCGGATCAGCAACGCCGATGCCTGCTGCGATCGCTGATAGTCATGCGGCGTGTATTCGTAGCGGTCGGCCGGGAGCGGGCCGAGGCCCGCCCCGGCGCGGATGACCTCCGAGCCTTCTGGACCGGAGGCACAGATCGCAGCCAGCAGTGCCACCCCCGCAACAGCACCCAGCCGTAACCCCCGCCTCGTCATAGGACGGGATGCTAGCGGGCGGCATGCAGCGGCCGGCCGGGACCCCCAGCAGCTCATCCACGCACGCCGAAACCCCAAGCGACAGAAGTTTCGACCAGGCGATACCTGTCCCCTTCGCGGAACTCACTCTGTCCAGCCACGTTTCAACAGGTCAGCGGACTATGTCAGTTGACCGGGAGCCGCGCCACCGCCGTGGCGAGTGACGCTCGGGCAGGGGTAGCGTCATCGCTGCTCCACGGCGGGATGCCGGGGCGCAGGAGGGTGGTGGCGAGGCGGATCGCGCCGGGCCCGAGAGCGAGGGGCCTGGGCGCTGAGAACGGCCGGGGCAACGCGCGGGCCGTTCGGCCAGGCCAGTGCGACCGGCCCGATGTCGCCGTGCCGGGCGCGCGGCAGCACGTTCCGGCTTTCGAACCCTCCAGGTGAGGCCGGGCAGGTACCCAGCCGTGACAGGATGGCTTCATGTTGATCCGAAAGGGCGATGCCGCGTAGGCGTCCCGAGGCCGTCCGCGCAGAGCGGTGCCGGCCACGATGGCAGTACCCGGTCTCGAAGGTCCACGGTGTCTCCGCGCGGACTCGTGCGGCAATCCGCCGGGTCGAAGAGCAAGAGATGTGGCCGGACGCGGTCGCCAACGCACTCTCTTGTATCGAGTGGGCTTTCAAGCAGCCTGGCCGATACCTGGATGCCTCCGCATTCTGCTCGCCCGGGACAAACGATGCCCGTGATGACCTGGAGTGGGCGATGCGGCACCTCCCTCCGGGAGCCAAACGGGACTTGGGCCGACTGATCACGCGCATCGACGAGGAACTCGAGCGCCGTACCCTGCCTGAACCCAACTACCTTGAGCTGGCTACGTTCGGCTGGTGGTGGACCAGAATGCGTGAACGCTGACGGGCCTGGAGCCTGTGTGCCTCCCCTTCCATCGAACGCACCGTCACCCTCCGCGACCGTTCCTCAGGATCTGTGCCAGACCCGAGAACTGGCAGCAGGCAGTTGCGCCGGAACCTGAGTGACGTCAAGCAAACGTTGACCGTAGGCTCTCGGAGAAAGGCAGGTGCAGTGGACGTCACAGTGCAGTGGGTCAAGACGTCCTGGACGAAGCAGTCTCGGGGCGGAAAGGCCGCTGCCCGTAGGAACGCGGCGCCGGTCGGCTTCTCGTTGCCTCAGGTGCCCCCTGGGTTTGCCCACTTCGTCCAGATGTCCGAGCGTGACGGCTTCGAGCTGCGTTCGAGCCAGAAGGACCTTCGCGAGATCGGTGTCAGCCTGCGAGACGAAGGCGATCGGCTCCGAGTGCTGGCTCGAGTGGAGCCGCTCTTCGGCTTGCCTCCTCGGCCGCACAGGCCCCCGGCAGTTCGTCTGCTTCCCGGGCAATGGGTTCGCTGGCAGTTGAACTACCGGTTCTCCAGCGCCCTGGGAATCCGCGGGTGGTCGTACTGGCTCGACACGTTCAACATCGCTTACGGCCCCGTCGACCGGGATGTCTTCCTCTCGGAGCCGACCGTGCTCGTCGATGAGTGCGGACCAGTTCGATAGAGCACGTGGACTGCGCTCAGACAACAGCCGGGCCTCGCGAGGACGGTGTGCTGACCGAGCAGCGCGAGGGCCTGGACCGGCTCGGTCTTCAGGGGCCCGGCTTGCTGCCTGTTCACTGCGAGGGGTGGACCAGGCCGCCCTCGTAGGCGGCGATGACCAGGTGCGCCCTGTCTCTGGCTCCCAGTTTCACCATGGCCCGGTTCACATGTGTTTTGGCCGTGAGGACGGAGATGCCGAGGTGATCCGCGATCTCGTCGTTGGACAGTCCCACGGCTGCCAGCGTCACCACCTCGCGTTCTCGCGCGGTCAGACTCTCCAGCATCGGCGCAGCGTGCCGTGCGGGGCGTCGGCGGGCGATGAAGCGCTGGATCAGCGACCGTGTCGCTGTGGGCGACAGCAGCGCGTCACCGGCGGCGATCGTCCTGATCGCGTCGATCAGTTCCTGCGGGTTGATGCCTTTGCCGATGAATCCACTGGCTCCCGCCTGCAGTGCATCCGCTACGTGCTCGTCGGTCTCGAACGTGGTCAGGATGAGTACCTTCACACCGGCCAGGGCCTTGTCACCGGTGATGAGCCGTGTCGCTTCGATCCCGTCGAGACCGGGCATGCGGATGTCCATCACCACCACATCCGTCGGCCGGCTCCGGACTTGGTCCACGGCGTCCGAACCGTCGGATGCCTCACCGACCACCTCGATGCCCGGCGTGGCCTCCAGCAGGATGCGAAAGGTCCCTCTGAGCAGCGCCTGGTCATCGACCAGGAGGACGCGAATGCTCATTCGCTCTCCCGGGGACTTGCCGACGCAAGGCCGTCGGAACCGATGGGCAGGAGCGCGTGAACGCGGTAGCCGCCCGACGTCCGGAGGCCGGCCTGGAGGGTTCCGCCCGCCGCGTGCACGCGTTCAGTGAGGCTGATCAATCCCAGGCCCGTGCCGGAACCGTGACTCGGTCCGGTGCCCCCGTCGTCGGTGACAGAGACTTCCAGGTGGGTCCGGTGATCCGCGATGACCACGGTCACACGGGCGTCGGCAACATGCTTTCGCGCGTTGGTCATCGCCTCCTGGACCACCCTGTAGGCGGCCAGCTCCGTCAGGGGCGGAAGAGTGGCGGGCGGCCCGTCGCATCGGGCTTCCACGCGGAGGCCGGCATGGCGGAACGAGTCCAGCATCGCCGGCAGATCACCCAGTCCTGGCGCCGGGGCGAGGGGCTGGTCGAAGTCGTCGGCCTGACGCAACAAGCCGACGGTGGCGCGCAACTCGTCAAGCGCTGCTCGGCTGGTGTCGCGGATCTGCCCGAGGGCCAGATAGGCGCGCTCGGCATCCTGGCGAACCAGATAGTGGGCCACTCCGGCCTGCGCGTTGACCAGGGTGAGGTGGTGTGTCACCACGTCGTGCAGTTCCCGGGCGAGGCGCATGCGCTCGGCGACGACCTGTCGGCGCGCTTCCTCTTCCCTGGTCGCCTCGGCGTGCTCCGCGCGCTCCTGATAGGAGACCAGCAGTTCGCGTCGGCTCCGTACGGCGTCCCCGACCGCCGTGGGCAGTTGGGTCCACGCCAGAAGCGCGAGGTTCGACTCCACGGCCGACAGTTCGGGGCGTACGACGAACGCGGCAGCAGTCATCACGACCCCCACAGCCACGCCGGTGCGCACAGCCGTTCGGCGGTCCGTCCGGGCCGCGAGGAGGAAGAGCGCCGCGACCGCCGGCGCGGGAGGCGGCGACGCGTCGGGCACGAGGGCGAGGAGTACCACGCTGGTGGTGGCCGTTGCCCATGTCGTCACTCGTGGCCATCGGTGGGCACACAACACCAGCAGACTGCAGAGAGCGGATATCGCCCCGGCCGGACGAAGATCGGCCTGGCCCTGGTGCGACACCAGCATCATGATCGGTCCGGTGATGAGCACACAGCAGACAGCGGCCAGGGCGTCCACGGCGAATGGCCGCCGTGCCGAACGGTCGGCGAGGTTCCGCATCGCCGCCCGGAGGCCTGTGACTGGCGCCATATCCCTTCCTCTGTGTGTTGCGCATCACGCCCCGGCGAGCGCCGATGCGACCACGGTGCGATCGGGATTTCCCGTCACCGTGGTTCGCGGAAGTGATGCCGGAGTGGAAGCCTTCGGCGGTCTTCATCTCGGACTGATCCGGTGCCTGCGGTTCTTCGGAACAAGCCTCGGATGTCACGGTTGCGGTGGGTACAGGATGACACCCGCCCTGACGACGGGGTGTGTCAGGGCTCCTGGGCCGTTGCGGGCGCCGGGTTCTCCTCCTCCCACAGCGGGTGGTGGTGACGCGCCCAGTCCCGTGGAACCTGTCCGGTGCGCAGCCCACGACGGGACTGCGCGTCGCGGACGGCCATCCGTATGTGGCCGAGGACCAGAGCCGCGATGAGCAGGGCCAGCCAGTCGTGGACGAAGGTCGCTCCGGTACGCCACACGATGGGCGCAAGACGAGGGAACCACAACAGCAGCCCCGTGCCGATCATGACGAGCAAGGCCCCGGCCAGGACGTTCGCGTACAGCTTCTGCCCGGCGTTGAACTTACCGGCCGTACGGGGCCGCCCGTGAAAGGCGGCACGCACCCAGCCGCGGTCGTGCGGGCCGAACCGGTTCAGGCGGCTCAGATCGGCACGAAACGCGCGGGAGACCAGGCCCGCCAGAAGCGGGACGGGCATGGCGATGCCCGCCCACTCGTGCACGGTCACCAACAGCCGGCGCCGCCCGACGAGTTCGGCCAGCACCGGCAGGTAGAGGAAGGCGGCGGTGACGAGGGCGGTTCCTACCAGAGCGGCTGTGCCCCGGTGTATCCAGCGTTCGGCGGCGGTGAAGCGCTGGATCAAGTCCGGCTGTTCAGCTGGTCGGGTCATCATCGCGTCCGTTCGACTTGCCGACCCAGCCGTCCACCTCGTAGCCGCGACGCTCCCAGTAGCCCGGCTGGACGCGGTCGGTGACGGTGATGCCGGACAGCCACTTGGCCGACTTGTAGAAGTACATCGGGGCGGCGTACAGGCGTACCGGGCCGCCATGGGCAGCGCTCAGCGGCTCGTCTCGCATCTTGTAGGACACCAGCATGTCGTGGCGTCGCGCCTGCTCCAGGGTGAGGCTTTCGGTGTAGATCCCGTCGAAGCAGGTGAAGCTCACCGCGGCGGCGTTGGACTGCACTCCGGCGAGGTCGAGGAGATGAGACAGCTGTACGCCGGTGAAGGCGGTCTGGGGAACGCGCCAGCCGGTGACGCACTGCACGTCCCGCACCAGGCGGGTGCTCGGCAGGGCGGTCAGTTCGTCCATTCTGTACGAGGCGGGGTGGTCCACCAGACCGTCCACGGTCAGCCGGTAGTCGTCGGCGGAGAGGTGCGGGACCTTGTCGGCGACGGAGTAGAAGCGGAAGCCGCCGCCACCGGGCAGCAGTGAGACAAGGCCGGTGGGGTCCTTGCTGGCTATCCCGGCGAGTGTGTCGTCAAGCCTGCGTTGCGCGGGTGCGCCCACAGCCACTCCCAGGGCGCCGAGCCCCAGCGCACCGAGGATGATCCGTCGTCCGACGGGCCTGTCCTCGCCGTACCCTCGGCCGGAGCCGTCAGCACTGTTCGCACTCACCGTCGGTCTGCCCGCAGCTTCCTGATACCACCGACGAGGAGCGTCACACCCACGACGGCCACGACCAGACCGATACCCAGCCACTGCGATTCGCCGGACATCACTTCACTGTTGTCGACAACGCCAGAGCCCTGCAGCGACCACACCACACCTATGAAGAGCAAAAATGCCCCGACGACTGGCCGTACCCACTTCTTCATCTGCTGCTCCCTGGATTCTGCATGCGTCACCTGCGACGCGTCATGTCGAACGGGACCAGTCTCCCTGCGCACTGCTCTCCGGCAGTCATCCGCAGGAACGGAATGGGGCTACCACCGCTGCGGTGGACATCACTGCCGCGTACCACAGCCGCGGTACACGGCAGTGGGCGCGCCATTGCGAGCACCGGTCCGCGGGTGGAGGCAAATGCGGTGACGACGCCGACGGTGATCCGTACCGGCGCTCAAGTCACTCGTTCACGACCTGATGGCTCGCGCCGAGGCCCTGCGCTCGGCTGCCCCGACCACCAGCCCAGCCCTGCGACAGCAGCCCACACGGACGGCTGCCAGACCGCCGCCGAGCAAGAGATCGGATAACGCCGACGTCCTGGCCCGAGGAAGGAATCGGGATTGGGGTGGCTTTGCGCGTGGTGCCCGTAGAGGGTGAGAAGACGTGGTTGTTCCTGCGCCGAGCAGTTACTCGCATCCCGCTCGCCGAGCTGCATGCGGCCAGCAAGCTCGACTGGACTCGCGCATACATGTGCCCTGTCAATTACGTAGGGCCGCCGACGTGTAGGCCCCATACGTGTGAGGGCCCGGAACCGTACGGTTCCGGGCCCTCCACGTGGTAGTAGCGGGGACAGGATTTGAACCTGCGACCTCTGGGTTATGAGCCCAGCGAGCTACCGAGCTGCTCCACCCCGCGTCGGTAGGAACCACCCTACGCCATCGCAGCAGGCACTGAAGACCATGTGACTGCCGGGCGGCCGCCGGCCGCGGTGACGACGCCGACGATGCCCTCGCCACAGCGATGAACGAACTCGATGCGGCTCACGAAGCCGAGGCTCCGGCCGGTTCGGGTTCGACGCCGCCGAACTCGACCTGCACCAGGCGGAGTCCACACTCGGCCGGGCCGCCGACGCCCGCACCCACGCCGAAGCCTCGCTCAACCAATGCTCCACCGGCCGTCCACCGAGCTGTCGAAGGTGGGCGGTGCAGGCGGGAAACTGCAACATCCATTGGAACCTACTTCTCGCCCGCGGAGCCGACGGTATCGGCGTGCCGGGCCTCCATCGCGGCGATCACCCGCTGCCGAGCCACCCGCCGGGCCAGCTTGAGCTTTCCGTCGGCCAGCAGGAGGGGCGCGTACCAGAGCCAGCCCCACACGCTGTACGAGACGGTCCCGCTCAATACCAGCGCCTTGTTGGTGGCAAGGACGAGCACGAACGTGGCCGCGTAGGCGGCCGCCCGATGACGGACCATGAGCCGCAGCGGGGCCTGCCACGGACCGGCCAGCAGCTCCAGCGCGGCCGTCACCTCGGCGGCCCGCAGGTCCTCGGGATGTGCGGGTGCCTGCCCTCCCCGCTCCAGCGCTTCTGCCACATCAGTGCTGTGGGATGCCAGAGCCGCCCGCTCGGCCCGCACGGTGGCCGTCCTCTCCCGTATGTCCTGCCAGTAGCCCCGCCCGGCCCGGCCGAGCGCGTCCTCCACCCGCGCCGCCTCGGGCGAACCCGCCGGAGCCAGGACGGCGATCCGTTCCTTGAGCACGACAGCTCGACCGCTACGCCCCGGGTACGTCCAACTGTCGGCCCGCAGGCACAACTCCAGGTAGGAGACGAGCAGTCCGAGGTCGTCGGGCCACTGTGCGAGCCCGGCCTCGTAGGCCTTCTCCGCCTCGGAGTCGTGGTCGTCCTCATCCTCCGCCGCGTGTGCCAGGCCGAGCCATCGGTAGAGCACCGGATCGGGCCCAAGCTCCTCCAGGCCGGCTTCGGACAGCTTCCGGACCTGCGCGAACCCGTCCACAGCGAAGAACTCCTCGCAGCGGTCCGCGTATTCGTCGTGCGTCATGCTTCCCACCCCAGTCGATCAGTACGGCCACTCTCAGCCACACAAATCCACTGGTCAAGGCATTGTCGGCGGCTGTCAGGAGTTCGTTGACCGCAGCCGCTTCAGCGTCAGAACCAGTGCTCTCAGTTCGTCCACCAGCACATGCGCATGCCGCCCTCCGGCAACATCAAGGACTGCGTTGTCAGTGGGCGTGCGTAGGGTCACCGACAAGATCACCGGCTGGTGGAGGCCGGGGCTGTTCGGAGTGATCGCGGGGATGTGCCGGTGAGTTGGTGGACCAGGAAGCCGGAGTCACCGCCCTCGCGGCACACCGGCGGATCGTTCCCGGCATAGCGGCGTCGAGTGGTCGACCGGCTTCAGGCCTCACCGCGACACCGTGGTGCCTCTACGCCGTGGTTCCGATCGGCTCCTCGTCGGAATCGAGGATCGAAATCTCCAACTTGCGCAGCAGCCGCGCGAGTTGGCGGCGTTCGGACGGCGACAGCCCGCCGAGCATGAGGCGTTCGTTGTCGAGATGCTCCGCGAACGCGGTGTCCACCGTCGCGAGGCCCTTGTCGGTGAGGCGCGAGTAGACGACCCTGCGGTCGTCGGCGTCCCGCTCGCGGACGATGAGGCCGTCCTTCTCCAGACGGTCGATCCGCAGTGTCACGCCCGCCGAGGACACCAGTCCGGAGTCGGCGAGCTGTCCGGCCGTCAGCCGGTACGGATCCCCGGACCGGCGCAGCGCGGTCAGCACGTCGAAGCCCGCCACGGACAGACCGTGGCGCTCGATCGATGTGGTGAGTTTGGTGCTGTACCGCAGGAAGGAGCGGTGGAGGCGTGCGAGGATTTCCAGCGGGCTGGTGTCCAACTCCGGCCGTTCGCGCGCCCACTCCTCGATCACCTTCGCGACCGCGTCCCGGTCCGACGGCTTCGATGCAGCCATGCCCATCCCCTCGTACAGCGTCCGCCCAGCTTCTCACGGTGCTGAGAATCTTACCGCTGAAGCGATCGGTGGGCGGGGCCACCCGGCAGGGGTCACCTGCGAGTACGCCGCCTCAGTGCCTGGATCACTACGACGGCGAGCAGTACGGCTGCGGCAGGCGCGGCAGTCTTCCGCAGGAGCACGGGCAGCACCGCCGCTCCGAGGTCCACGGCCTCCGGCTCGCGCGAGAGCGGGCTGTCGGCCGTGCCCGGCGTGTTCTGCCCGGTGTCCCGCAGCAGCTCTTCGAGGCGGGTGGCGAACTGCTGGACGATGCGGTCGCCGACCTCGGTCATGATGCCGCGGCCGAACTGCGCGGGACGGCCGGTGATGTCGAGGTCCGTGCGTACGCGCACACGGGTGCCGGCCGGGTCGGCGGTCAGCGTTGCGGTGACCGTGGCTGACGCGGTGCCCGCGCCTCGGGTCTCGCTGCCGCTGAGGTCCAGGTGCATCGAGCGGGCGGATTCGTCGCGGGTGACGGTGCCCTCGCCGCGGTAGCTCATCTGTACCGCACCGACCTTCACCTTGACGTGTCCGGTGAAGGAGTCACCGTCGAGGGTGTCCAGCACGGCGCCGGGCATGCAGGGTGCGACCCGGCCGAGGTCGAGGAAGAGCTTCCAGGCGTCGTCGGGGTCCGCCGGGACGGTGAAGGAGTGCTCGAGTTGCATGGTGGTCCAATCGTGGGATCGGCCGGCCTGGAGGACCGGACTCGAAGGTGGGCCGCAGTCAGGTGCGGGGCGGACTCAGGTGCGGGCGGCCGTGCGGATCAGTTCACGCACTCGGCTCGGCGAGAGCGGTCCTCGGCGGACGATCACGCCGAAGGGGCGCAGCGCGTCCTCGACGGCGCCGGCCAGTACCGCCTGCGGGGCGATCGCTCCGCCTTCGCCGAGGCCTTTGACTCCGAGGTCGTTCATGGGGCTCGGGGTGTGGATCTCGTCCATGTCGAGGTCGGGCATCTCCGAGGACGTGGGCACCAGGTAGTCCATGTACGTGCCGGTGCGGGGCTGGCCGTCGGGGCCGTAGACCATCTCCTCGTACAGGGCACCGCCGATTCCCTGCGCGATGCCGCCGGTGACCTGTCCTTCCGCGATCATCGGGTTGACGATGTTGCCCGCGTCGTGGACGACGACGTAGTGCAGGATCTCGACCTCGCCGGTGTGTTCGTCGACCTCGACGACCGCCGCATGCGCTCCGCTGGCAACGGCGAACCCCGGTGGACGAAAGTGCACGGTCTCGCTGATCTCGGTGCCGTGCCGGCCGTCGGTGGGTTCGGGAGTGCCGGGCAGCGGGGCCCTTGCGGCCAGCTCCGCCAGGCCGATGGAGGGGCCGCCCGGCTCCTTGCCCGCCACGACGCCGTCGCTCAGGTCGAGGCCGCCGTCGGTGACGCCCAGGCGGCGGGCCGCGGCATCGATGATCTTCTCGCGCACCAGTCGGCCGGCGCGGTGGGTGGCGTTGCCCGCGTTGACCAGGGCGCGGCTGGCGATGGTGCCCACACCGAACGGGGTGGCGTCGGTGTCGCCGCCGACCACGTCGATGATTTCGAGCGGCACGCCGATGGCGTCGGCGGCGATCTGAGCCATGGACGTGCGGTGCCCCTGCCCCTGGGAGGGGGTGCCGATGGCGAGCCGCACCCTGCCGCCGGGAGTGATGTCGATCCGCGCTGTCTCGAACGGTCCGAGGCCGGTGGCCTCGATGTACATGGCGAATCCGATGCCGAGGTGTTTGCCGTCACGGGCCCCTTCGCGCTGCTGTGCGCGTCTTTGTGGGACATCCGCCTTGGCCACGGCGCGGCGCAGGAGTTCGGGGAAGTTTCCGGAGTCGTAGGACTGCGGGCTGCCCGAGCGGTCGGCCAGTCCGGTCGCGTACGGCATCTCCTGGGGCCCCACCAGATTGCGGGCCCTGAGCTCCTCCGGCGCGATGCCCAGTTCTGCGGCCAGCCGGTCCATCGCACGTTCCATGGCGAACACCGTCTCCGGGCGGCCCGCTCCCCGGTAGGGCGTGGCGAAGGCGGTGTTGGTGAGCACGCCGACGACGTCGATGTCCACGTTGGGGATGCGGTAGGGGCCGAGCAGATGGCAGAGGGAGTTGTACGGCACGACGAGGCCGGTCATGTTGTAGGCGCCGAAGTTGACGGTGATCCGGTCGCGCACGGCGACGATGCGTCCTTCGGCGTCCGCGGCGAGTTCGATGCGGTGGATCTGCTCACGGGCGTGCGAGGCGGCGGTGAGGTTCTCGTTGCGGTCCTCGCGCCACAGTACGGGGCGGCCGATGCGGCGGGCTGCGTGCGGGACGAGGAGTTCCTCGACGTAGAGGATGCCCTTCTGCCCGAAGCCGCCGCCGACGTCGGCCGCGATGACATGGACCGCCGCGGACTCCAGACCGAGGGTGTGGGCGATGGCGTCCCGCAGTCGGTGTGGGGTCTGGGTTCCCGACCAGATGGTCAGCCGGCCGCTGTACGGCTCGACCTGGGCCGAGATCGCGCGGGTCTCGATCGGGGAGGCGACGTAGCGGTGGGACTCGAACTGCTCGCTCACCACGGCGTGAGCGCCCGCGAAGGCCGCGTCCGGGTCGCCGACCCGGGTGGCGACGGCGACTGCGGTGTTGTCCGGCAGTTCTTGATGCAGCAGGGGGGCGTCCGCCGCCAGGGAGAGTCGGGGGTCGACGAGTACGGGCAGCGGGGCGTAGCGCACGTCGACGAGTTCCAGGGCGTCCTCGGCGAGGTAGCGGTTCTCGGCGAAGACGACGGCGACGGGCTGGCCCACGTAGAGGACCTTGTCGTGGGCGAGCAGCGGCATGGGGGTCATGCGGACCAGCGGGTCGAGGAGTGCGGCGAGCCCCGGCGGGGTGCGCAGTTCCTCCTGGTTCAGCATCGCGGGCAGGTCGGCCACGTCGTCGCCCGTCCACACGGCGACGACGCCGGGTGCGGTCAGGGCTGCGGTCACGTCGACGGACTCGATCCGGGCGTGCGCGTGCGGGCTGCGCAAGAAGGCGGCCTCGACGGCGCCGGGCAGGGCGATGTCGTCGACGTAGCGGCCGTTGCCGCGGAGCAGTCGGTCGTCCTCGACGCGGGGGACGGAACGGCCTATCCAGCTGCCGTCGCCTTGGTCTTGCCGGTGTTGCCGGTGCGGGTCGGAACGGTGAGGCATGCGGGTCATTCCCCGAATCGCTCGTCGAGTGCCTGGCACACGGCACGGCGGATGTTGCGGTAGCCGGTGCACCGGCACAGATGCCCGCTGAGCGCGTCGGCGACCTGCTCCTTGCCGGGGCGGCCGGGCTGTTCGGTCAGTGCGGTCGCCGTCATCACGAACCCGGGCGTGCAGAAGCCGCACTGCATGCCGTGGCACTCGTGGAAGGCCTGCTGTACCGGGGTGAGGGGGGCGTCGTCGGGGGCGAGGCCTTCGACGGTGCGGATCTCGGTGTCTTGGCACTGCACGGCCAGGGTCAGACAGGTGCGTACGGGTTCGTCGTCCACGAGGACGGTGCAGGCCCCGCAGACTCCGTGCTCGCAGCCGACGTGGGTGCCGGTGAGGCCGAGCCGGTCGCGCAGGAAGTCGCTGAGCAGCAGCCGGGACTCGACCTGGGCGGATACCGGCCGCCCGTTGACGGTGAGGCTGATCCGGTGCCAGGCGGAGGGCTCGGCGAGCGGCGGCGTGCGGGCGGCGAGCGGGGTGGGTGGGGACGGGGTCATGAGCAGCGCTCCCATGCGGTGGTGCAGGCGCGGACGAGGAGATGGGCGGCGCCCTCGCGCCGGTACTCGGCGGTGGCGTGGATGTCGTCGGAAGGGGTGAGGCGGGCCAGCGCGACGGCGGCCGCGGCGGCGAGGGCCTGCTGTCCGGCGTCGCTGCCCACCAGTTCGTCCTCGGCGGCGGGCAGGCGTACGGGGACGGGGGCCGCGCCGCTGAAGACCGCGCGGGCGGTGCGGACGGTGCCCGCCGTGGCGTCCCGTTCCAGCACGACGGCCACGCCGACGGTGGCGAAGTCGCCGTGTCTGCGGGTCAGTTCCTCGAAGGCCCAGCCGTGGTCCGCCGGGAGCGGGGGGAACACGACCTCGGTGAGGAGCTCGTCGGCTTCGACGGCGGTGGAGAAGGTGGCGACGAAGAAGTCGTGCGCGGTGACCGTGCGGGTGCCGCGTGGCCCGGTGATCACGAATCGGGCGTCCAGGGCCAGTGCCGCGGCGGGCAGCTCGGCGGCCGGGTCGTGGTGGGCGAGGCTGCCGCAGACGGTGCCGCGGTTGCGGATCTGCGGGTGTCCGATGTGCTCGATCGCGGTGGCCAGCAGCGGCCACCCGTTCCGTACGGCGGTGTCGGCGGCGGCGCGGGCCTGCCGTACCGCGGCTCCGATGTGGAGGCTGCCCGACTCATCCACGTGGAGGCGGCCGAGCTCGGGGATGCGGGTGATGTCCACGAGCAGCCCGGGCCTGGCCAGGCGCATGTTCAACATGGGGATCAGGGACTGACCGCCCGCCACGACCTTGGCCTCCCGCTCCTCGTCGGTGAGGAGGGCGAGGGCCTCGCCGACGGTGCTGGGGGCGGTGTAGTCGAAGGGTGAGGGCTTCAACCTGCTGCCACCGGTCCTCTCTGGTCGTCATCGCGCCGTGGCATTCGACACGGAGAGATCTATCTAGTACCTGAAATGATTTACACTAAAGTTTCTGCTTGGCAAGAGGTTCCGTGAGATTTCACAGTCCGAGGTGAGCGACGTGCGACAGGTCATCGACCAGGCGGCCGCCTGGCAGAACGCCGGAATCCGCTTCGCGATGGCGACCGTCGTACGGACCTGGGGCTCGTCGCCGCACGGGCCGGGCGCCTCGATGCTCGTGTCCGAGGACGGCCGCATCGTCGGCAGCGTCTCCGGCGGCTGCGTCGAAGCCGCGGTCTGCGCGATCGCGGAGGAGGTGCTCGCGGGCGGCCCCGCGACCGTCGAATGCTGGGGAGTCGGTGACGAGGACGCCTTCGCGGTGGGCCTGACCTGTGGCGGCACGATCGAGGTGCTGATCCGTGAGGTGGGTCCCGAGGTGCCGCTACGACGGATCGCCGCCGATCTGGCGGCCGGTGTCCCGGTGGCTCTGGTCACCCCCGCCGACGGCGGCGGCGCACTGGCCGTCGGCGGCGGGAGGACGACCGGTTCGCTGGGTGACCCGGGCGCGGACCGGGCGGCGGCGCTGGCAGCGGAAGGGATGCTGGGCCGCGCCGCGAACGGGTTTGTGACCAGTGGAAACGCGACCGGCGACGGCAAGGGCTGCGCGCCGCAGTGCCGACTGCTGGTGCAGTCCTTCGCCCCCCGGCCGCAGCTGCTGATCTTCGGCGCGGCCGAGTTCGCCCGCCCCCTGGCGGGCATCGGCGCCGCGCTCGGGCATCGGGTGACGGTCTGCGACGCCCGGCCCGCCTTCGCGGCGGCCGAGCGCTTCCCTGATGCCGACGAGGTCGTCACCGACCGCCCGGACCGCTGGTTCCGCACCCACCAGGACGCGGTCGACGCGTCGACCGCGGTGTGTGTGCTGACCCATGAACCCCGCTTCGACGTGCCGGTGCTGGGGCTCGCCCTGCGCAGCCGCGCCGGTTACGTGGGAGCCATGGGCAGTCGCCGCACGCACGAGGACCGGCTCGTACGACTGCGTGCGGCCGGCACGACCGAGGCGGAACTCGACCGGCTGCGCTCGCCGGTCGGGCTCGATCTCGGCGGGCGGGGACCCGAGGAGACCGCGGTGTCGATCATGGCCGAGATCATCGCGGTGCGGCGTGGCGGCAGTGGGCTTCCGCTCACCCTCCGGACCGGACCCGTGCACACGTTGTGACAGTTTTTGAACGACTGTTTTTATGAACACTCGTTTAAACTGAGCCCTGTGGACCCGAAGAACAGGGGCCGCCGACGAGCGGCCGGCAGCCCCGCCGCAGCGACCGAGCAGGAACCCGCGCAGCGCCGACCCGGCTCCCACGACCCGGAGGGCAATCGCCGTGCGGTCCTCGACGCCGCCCGGCGGCTCTTCGGCGCGCACGGCTACAAGGGCGTCGGGGTCCGTGCCATCGCGGCCGAGGCCGGGGTGACACCCGGCCTGCTGATGGCGTACTTCGGTACCAAGGACGGCCTGTTCCGCGAGGCGGTCGGGGCCGGGACGGGCGTCAGCCACGACATGCTCGCCGCCCACGACACGGGCGATCTGCCGGCCGCCCTCTCCCGCGCCTACCTCGACCGGTGGGACCGGCTGCCGGCCGACGATCCCTGGCCCGCCCTGATCCGCTCGGCCGTCAGTCACCCACCGAGCGCCGAACTGCTGCGCACGATCCTGGAGCGGCAGGTCGGCGAACCTCTCGCCCGGCTGCTCGGCGACTCGGCCGAGGCGGAGGTGCGCGCCGCCGTGGTCCGCAGCGTTCTGTTCGGCGTGATCATGGAGCGCTATGTCTTCGCCCATGAACCGGCGGCTTCCGTCCCGACCGGCGCATTCGCTCCCGCGCTGGCGGACGTGCTCACCACTGCTTTCGGTTCCGCCCTCGGCGCCGCTCCCGCGCGGCCACCGGCCGCGGCGGCCGCCGGCGCGGACGCCTCCGCGCGCCCGGAGAGCCGGCACCCGACGCCCCCTGGCGGGGACGACTCCCCGTCGTCCCTGTTCGCCAGGCTGAGCGAGTGCGCCCTGCGCCATCAGGAGATCGTCACCAGGACCGTCCGCGAGTACGGCATCACCCTGCCCGCGTACGACGTGCTCGCGGCACTGCGGGAGGCGGGTGAGCCCTACCGCCGGACGATGGGCGAAGTGGCGGCGGCCGGCACGGTCCGCGCCGGCGGTCTCACCCAGCAGGCGGACCGTCTGGAGGCGGCGGGCCTGATCCGGCGTGAGCGTGACGCCGACGACCGCCGGATCGTCCGGCTGTGCCTCACCCCGCAGGGGGTCGAGCTCGCCGGCCGGGTCGCCGCCGCACGGTCGGCCCAGGAACGTGAGCTGCTCGCCGGGCTGGGAGCGGGAGACCGGCGCCGGCTCTCCGGGCTGCTCGGCGCCCTGGGGGAGACACTCGGCGCCGGTGCGGCCGAGCAGTGATCACTGCTCGGCCGCCGGCTCCTTGCCGGGACTGCCGGCCCGTCAGGAGTTGAGTTCCTCCAGCGTCTTGCCCCTGGTCTCGACGGCGAACCAGGCGATCACGACGCCCACCGCGGCCACCCCGGCCAGCTGTGCGAAGACGAGGGCCAGACTGCCGCCCGCGGCGATGACCGCGCCGACGGTCACCGGACCGAGGATGACGCCGAACCGGTTCCACAGGCCACCGAACGCCGCGCCCTTGGCCCGGTTGACCGTGGGGTACAGCTCGGGCGAGTACAGGTAGAGCCCCGCGTTGACCGCGTACAGGAAGAAGGTCGTACAGGAGGCGAACACCGCGACCTGGCTGCCCGAGGTCGCGCCGGCCAGAGCGAGCACGCCCAGCGAGAGCACGGTGCCCACCAGCGCGCCGATCAGCGCGGGCCGGCGGCCGATGCGGTCGATCAGCAGGGCCACGACGAGCGTACCGAGCAGGCCGGTGATGTTGCTGAGCAGTGTGTAGACGAGTGCGGTCGTCAGATCCAGGCCGAACTGCTTCGTGTACAGCGACGGCAGCCAGGTGGAGATGCCGTGGTTGACGTAGTACGCAACGAACCACAGACCCGACAGGACCGCCGTGCGCCGCAGATAGCGCCCCCGGAACAGGTCGCTCAGGCGGCCGGAAGACGTCTCGTCGGGCAGGTCCGTCGCGGGGACGGGCAGTTCCTCGGCGGTGTCGCGGACGACCTCCGCCTCGATGCGGGCGATGGTCTCCTGCGCCTCCTGTGTCCGTCCACGCGCCAGCAGCCAGCGCGGGGACTCGGCGACGTGCCGGGGCAGCAGGGCGGCGATCAGCACCGGGAGCACGCCGACGAGGAACATCGCCCGCCAGCCGAAGTGAGGCACCACCCACACAGCGATCAGGGTGGCCGCCGCGAGTCCGGCCGGGAAGACCAGCTCGTACAGCAGGACGAAACGGCCCCGCTTGTCGGAGCGTGCTATCTCGTTGATGTAGGTCGCCGCGACGGGGACGACACCGCCGATACCGAGGCCCTGCACGAACCGGAAGAGCGAGAAGGTCTCGAT
The DNA here is from genome assembly GCF_040607495.1 of Streptomyces sp. NPDC005281. NCBI lineage: Bacteria > Bacillati > Actinomycetota > Actinomycetes > Kitasatosporales > Streptomycetaceae > Streptomyces > Streptomyces sp. NPDC005281. The sequence goes on from NZ_JBEXGX010000029.1 coordinate 78,061, forward strand.
GCTGCCCGAGAAGGCGACGGCGAGGCTGGCCAGACCGGTGACGGCGACGCCCAGGGCGACGGTGCGCACCCGGCCGATCCGGTCACCCATCCAGCCGGCGACCAGGGCCCCGAGCAGCATGCCGATGGAGGCGGAGGTCACCGCGAAGGTGGCCTGCCCGGTGCTCAGATGCCATTCCTTCGTCAGAACGGGCAGCGCGGAGGCGGCCAGCAGCTGGTCGAACGCCTCGAAGAAGGTGACGGCGCCGATCAGGAACCGGACCTTGACATGCCAGCGTGAATGCGGCAGTCGTTCAAGTCGCGCGGCTATGGAGCCGAGGGCTGGCTTAGCGGCCACAGTCGTCATGGAGGGGGTCCTTCCGCGGACAGAGGAGTTGCGGAGACGGTAAGTTCCCATACCTAAGCGGTCAATGGTTAAGAGCTTAGGAATCTCGGATCCGACAACTCGACCACCACCATCGGCGCCCATGGATGTCGTGCTCAAGACGTCGCGGGCAACGATTCCACCTCCGGGGTCTTGCGGAAAAATACTTAAGTGCTTAGATTTCTAGGCCATAGGCAGTGCGGACTGCGAAATCGCGCCGAGTGCGTCCGCACGCGCAGCCCGCCCCCCTTCCCATCGCCTCGCCCGGAGGTCACCCGTGCCGCACTTCCCCACCGACATCCTGATCGCGGGCCAGTGGCGACGCGGTGCGGGTGAGCCCGTCGACACCGTCGACCCGGCAACCGGCCGCGTCCTCGCCACCATCCACTGCGCCTCCGCCGACGAGGTGTCCGAAGCGGCCGAAGCCGCGGCGAAGGCGGCGGCGGACCCGGCCTGGCGCGACCTGCTCGCCCACGAACGCGCCAGGCTGCTGCACCGGATCGCCGAGCTGACCGAACAGGCAGCCGACGAGCTCTCCGCGCTGCAGACCGCCGACACCGGCAAGACCCTCACCGAAACCCGGGCCCTCGCGCTCAGCGCGGCAGGTACCTTCCGCTACCTGGCGGCCGCCCTGGAGACGGCAGAGGACTCACTCACACCGTCCCGCGGCCCGTACATCACCATGAGCGTCCACGAAGCGATCGGTGTCGTCGGTGCGATCAACCCCTGGAACTCCCCGATCGCCAGCGACGCGCAGAAGATCGCCCCCGCGCTCGCCGCAGGGAACGCGGTCCTCCTCAAGCCCGCCGCCTGGACCCCGCTGGTCTCCCTCGCCCTGGGACGACTGATCACCCAGGCACTCGACGAGTTCCGCCTGCCCACCGCCCTGCTGTCGGTGCTGCCCGGCAGCGGACGAGTGGTCGGCGACGCCCTCGTACGCCACCCCCTCGTCGCCCGCATCGCCTTCACCGGCGGCACGCAGACCGGCCGGTCCATCGCCGAGAGCGCCGCCAAGAAGCTCATCCCCGCCTCGCTGGAACTGGGCGGCAAGTCGCCGACGATCGTGCGCGCCGACGCCGACGTCGAACAGGCCCTGGCCGGAGTGCTGTTCGGGATCTTCTCGTCCAGCGGCCAGTCCTGCATCGCCGGCTCCCGGCTCTTCGTGGCACGCGAGATCTACACCTCCTTCGTCGGCGAACTCGTCAACCGCGTCCGCAAGCTGCGCCTCGGCCCCGGCACCGAACCGACCACCCAGGTCGGCCCGCTGGTGCACCACCGCCACCGCGACTCCGTCGCCGCCTACGTGGACCTCGCCCGCTCCGAGGGCGCGCGGGTGCTGTGCGGCGGGTCGGCACCCGCGGGGAAGCGGTACCAGGACGGCGCCTACTACCTGCCCACCGTCCTGGAGGGGCTGGCGAACACCTCGCGCACCTGCCAGGAGGAGATCTTCGGCCCGGTCCTGGTCGCCCTGCCCTACGACGACGAGGACGACCTGGTCCGCCAGGCCAACGACTCCGTCTACGGGCTGGCCTGCGGCATCTGGACCCGCGATCTGCGGGCCGCAGGGCGGATCGCGCGCCGGGTCGAGGCCGGAACGGTCTGGATCAACACGTACAAGCAGTTCAGCGCCGCCACCCCGTTCAGCGGATGGAAGGACAGCGGCCTCGGGATCGAGAAGGGCCGCGACGCGATCCGCGCCTACCAACGCCAGAAGTCCCTGTACTGGGGCACCTCCGACCTGCCGCTCCCGTGGGCCGACTGACCTGGCACGCCGCCCGCCCGTCCGTCCCTCTGGAGAGACCCATGCACCCATCACCGCCCGGTCCGATCGCCCGGCTCCGCTCGCTGCGCTACGTCGAGCTGCACACCCCGGCCTTCACCGAGGCCGCCGACTTCTACGAGGAGGTCTGGGGCCTCGAGACCGTCGAGTCCGACACCGGCGCCCGCTGGCTGCGTGGCACGGGAGACGAGCACCACGTTCTGCACCTGACCGAGCGGGAGCGGGTCGGCCTGGGCCGAATCGCCTTCGCCGTCGCGACCCCGGCCGAGGTCGACGAAGCCGCCCGGCGCCTCGAAGCACGCTCCATCGTCCCCGTCTTCGGGCCCGGTCCGCTGGACCAGGCGGGCGGCGGCTACGGAGTGCGGTTCACCGACCCCGAGGGCCGCCTCATCGAGATCAGCGCCCTGGTCGAGGCGGTCGTCCCGCGCGGCCGGGACGGCGCGGTACCCGTCGGGGTCACGCACGCTGTGCTCAACACCACCGACATCGACGCCGCCGTGCAGTTCTACTGCGAGGTCCTCGGGCTGCGCGTCTCCGACTGGTCCGAACACCAGATGGCATTCCTGCGCTGCAACGCCGACCACCACTGCATCGCGTTCAACCAGGCCGAGTGGACCTCGTTGAACCACGTGGCGTACGAGATGACCTCCGTCGACCACTTCATGCGGGGCCTGGGACGGCTGCGCCACCACGGCATCACCCCCCAGTGGGGCCCCGGCCGGCACGGCCCCGGCAACAACACCTTCTCCTACTTCACCGACCCGTCCGGGCTGGTCTGCGAGTACACCTCCGAGGTCGCCCAGATCGTCGAGGACGCCTGGATCGCCCGGGTGTGGCGGCGGGTTCCGGACCTGTCCGACCTGTGGGGCACCGCGGGTCCGCCGTCGAAGGAGATCCGCTGCCACATGGCGGGCGCGCCGGACCCCGGCCCGACCGCTCCCCTCGACGCCCAGGAGGCCACCGTATGAGCACCCTGCGCAAGGTCGGCATCGTCGGCTGGGGTGCGATCGGCCGGGTCGTCGGCACCGCTCTCGCCGAAGGGCAGGTGCACGGCGCCGAACTGGTGTGCGTCGTCGACAACCGCCCGCTCGGTGAGGCCGCACCGACACAGCAGCTCACCCTCGAGGAGGCCCTCGAGCGCTGCGACCTGATCGTGGAGGCCGCGGGCCAGGGCGTCGTACGGGAGTGGGGCGAGCGGGTGCTGGCCTCCGGGACCGATCTGCTGATCGCCTCCACCGGCGCGCTGACCGACGAGGAGCTCGCGAAGCGGCTGCTTGCGGCGGGACCGGGCCGGGTGTACTTCACCGGCGGTGCCGTCGGCGGTCTCGACCTGCTCCAGGCCGCCCGCTGCCTGGGGCCGCTCAACGACGTGCGCCTGACCACCACGAAGCTGCCATCGACCCTTGAACAGCCGTGGATGGACGAGGAGTTGCTGACCCGGATGCGGACCGCGACCGGACCGGTCGAGGTCATGTCCGGCACCGCCCGCGAGGTACCGGTCAAGTTCCCCAAATCGACGAACGTGGCCGCCTCGGTCGCGCTGGCCGTCGGCGACCTGGACGCTGTGCGGGTCCGGGTCGTCGCCGACCCCGCCGCGCACCACACCCGCCATGTGATCGAGGCATCCGGAGGGCACGGCACGTACCGGTTCGAGGTCGCGCACCTGCCGGACCCGGGCAACCCGGCGACCAGCCAGGTCGTGCCGTACGCAGTACTGCGCAGCCTCGCGGCGCTCGCCGGCCGGACGGGGCAGGTCCTGTGAACGCCCGGGTCGACGTCCATGTCGAGGAGGCCGGTGACCGCGGCCCACTGCTCCTGTGCCTGCACGGGATCGGCTCGTCGTCGGCCGCGTTCGCCCCCCAGCTCGCCGAACTCTCCTCGTACGTCAGGGTCGTGGCCTGGGACGCCCCCGGCTACGCCAAGTCCCCCGACCCGCAGGCCCAGCTCGGCCTCGACGACTACGCGGACGCGGCGGCCGCGCTCATCCGTGAGCGCGCCACGACCGCGCACGTCCTCGGCGTCTCCTGGGGCGGCGTGATCGCGCTGCGGCTCGCCGCCCGCCACCCGGAGCTCGTCGCCTCGCTGATCGTCGCCGACTCCAGCCCCGGCTCGGGCGCGGACGAGGCGAAGGCGAAGGGCATGCGGGCCCGCGCCACCGAGCTGGCCGAGCTCGGCCCGCGCGCCTTCGCCGAAGCACGCGGACCGCGACTGGTGTCGCGGGGTGCGCCGGAGGAACTGGTGCGGCGGGTCGTGGAGACCATGGCGGTCTCGGTACGGCTGCCGGGCTACGCGTACGCCGCCGAGTCCATGGCCGCCGCCGATCTGCGCGACGAACTCCCCTCGATCGCCGCGCCCACCCTCGTGCTCTGCGGCGAACAGGACCAGGTCACCGGCATCGAAGCGAGCCAGGCCATCGCCGGGGCCATCCACAGGACCGCCTACGTGATCGTCAAGGACGCCGGTCACCTGGCCAATCAGGAGCAGCCCGGGCACTTCAACGCCTGGGTCCTCTCCCACCTCCGCATCACCGCCTCCATCTCCGAGTAGGAGCTGTTCCCATGCCTTTGACCACCACCGAGTACGACAACGGCGGCGACCTGTCCGCGTACACCGACCGTCTCATCGCCACCAAGGCCTCCCGCGTGGCCGACTTCGACACCCTGTCCTTCCAGGAGAAGGCCGGCGCGCAGTTCCGCCGCGGCCAGATCCGCTACGTCGGTTCCGGCGCCACCGGCAACCACGAGAGCGACAGCCGGATCATCTCGTCCGGCGGGTTCACCTTCTCCAACATGCTGCTGCCGCCCGGCGCCGAGGGCCCCGCCCACACCCACCACGATGTCGAAGAGGCCTTCTTCGTCCTGGAGGGGGAGGTCAAGGTCGGTATCCACCGGGGCCCCGACGAGGCCGTGTACCGCACCCTCGGCTATCGCGACATGATCGTCGTTCCGGCCGGCGTGACCCGTTCCCTCAAGAACGAGGGCGACACCGACGCCCTGTTCTGCGTCGTCATCGGCACGCAGAAGCCTCAGGTTCCGACCTACCCCGAGTACTCGCCGATGCACGGCGTCACCCGTGGCTGACCAGCCCCCGGCCGACCTGCGCACCGTCGTCGTCACCGGTGCGGGCCGTGGCCTGGGACTGGCCATGGCCCGCCGGGCAGGTGCCGACGGTTTCCGGGTCGTCGTCGCCGAACTGGAGCGGGAGCGGGGCGAGCGGGCTGCCGCGGAACTGCGCGCGGAGGGCACCGACGCCCGCTTCGTCCGCTGCGATGTCGCCGACCCCGCCTCGGTGGACGCCCTGGCGGCCGCCGTGCGGGAGATCGGCCCGCTGTACGGCCTGGTCAACAACGCGGCGCTCGCCAACGGTGTGGGCGGCAAGGAGTTCCAGGACATCGACATCGAAGTGTGGGACCGGCTGATGGCGGTCAACGCCCGCAGCCCCTGGCTGCTGTCGAAGGCGCTGTACCCGCTCTTCGCAGCACCGGGCCGGATCGTCAACATCGCCTCGGACGCCGCGTTGTACGGCTCCCCGCGCCTGGCCCACTACATCGCCTCCAAGGGCGCGGTCATCGCGCTGACCCGGGCCATGGCACGCGAACTCGGTGACAAGGGGATCACCGTCAACGCGGTCGCTCCCGGACTCACCGAGGGCGAGGCGACCGCGACCGTGCCCGCCGATCGGCACGACCTCTATCGCATGAACCGCGCCATCTCGCGGGCGCAGCAGCCGGACGACCTCACCGGGATCGTCTCCTTCCTGCTCGGCGAGGAATCCCGCTATCTGACCGGACAGGTGATCGCCGTCAACGGCGGCTTCACCATGAACTGAACTGTAGGAGAGACGAGTTATGGATCTGGGCCTCGCCGACCGCACCATCGTGGTCACCGGCGGCAGCTCGGGCGTCGGCCTGGCCACGGTCCGCGTCCTGCTCGACGAGGGCGCCCGCGTCGCCACCTGCGGCCGTGACGCCGACCGGCTGGCCAAGGCAGCAGCCCGGCTCGGCGCCGGGCGTGACCGCCTGCTGACCGGCGTGTGCGACATACGGGACGCCGACGCCGTGCGCGACTTCGTCCGGCGCGCCGCACAGGAGTTCGGCGGCATCGACGGACTCGTCAACAACGCGGGACAGTCCCGGATGAAGAGGCTCGACGACTCCACCGCCGAGGACTGGCGCGACGAGTTGGAGCTCAAGTTCGCCGGGGTGCTGAATCCTGTGCAGGCGGCGCGCCCCTATCTCGCCGCATCCGGCGCGGCGAGCATCGTCAACATCAACGCGGTCCTCGCCAAGCAGCCCGAGCCCCGGCTGATCACGACGAGCGCCGCACGCGCCGGCATCCTCAACCTCTCCAAGTCCCTGTCGGTCGAACTGGCCGCCGACGGCGTCCGGGTCAACTCCGTCTGTCTCGGGCTCATCGACACCGGTCAGTGGACCCGGCGCCACGCGGCAGCGGACTCGGGCAGAACCTACGAGGAGTGGCAGGGCGAACTTGCGGCCGACCGCGGCATCGCGCTGGGCCGCCTCGGCCGGGCCGAGGAGGCCGCGTACGCGGTCGTCACCCTGCTCTCGCCGCGCGCCTCGTACATCACCGGCACCAGCATCGACGTCTGCGGCGGCGTCGGCCGCTCCATCCTCTGAGGAGAGACCATGCGATACGACACCGGAGGCGATCTCCTCGTCACCGTCCTGCGGGAACTCGGCATCGACACCGTCTTCGGCATCGTCAGCGTGCACAATCTGCCGCTCGTCGAAGCCGTCGACCGCGAACTGCGCTTCGTCCCCGTACGGCACGAAGCGTCGGCCGTGAACGCGGCCGACGCCTACGGGCGGGCCCGGGGCACTCTGGGCTGCGCACTGACCTCGACCGGAACGGGCGCGGGCAACGCGGCCGGATCGCTGATCGAGTCGCTCAGCGCAGGCAGCTCCGTGCTGCACATCACCGGCCAGGTGGAGAGCGAATTCCTGGGGAGCGGGCGGGGGTTCATCCACGAGACCAAGGACCAGCTCGGGATGCTGACCGCGGTCTCCGCGTACGCGGCGAGTGTGCCGGACACGGAACAGGCGGGCCGGATCCTGCGCGAGGCGGCCCGTGCGGCGCTCGCCACGCCGGGCGGCCCCGCGAGTGTGGAGTGGCCGATCGACCTCCAGTTCGCGGCGCAGAGCGACGGGCCCGTCGAGCTGTCCGCGCCCGCCGTCCCGACTGCCACGGACAGTGAAATCGCGGCCGCCGGGGCGCTTCTGGCTTCGGCCCGCCGGCCGCTGATCTGGGCCGGTGGCGGCGCGGTGACCGCGCGCGGCGAGCTGGCCCGGTTGCTGGAGACGACCGGAGCGGGACTGCTCACCTCCAACTCCGGGCGCGGCACCGTGCCCGAGGACCACGAACAGGTCATCGGCAACTTCGCGACCACCCCCGCGGTGCGCACTCTGCTCGCCGAAGCGGACGTACTGCTCACGATCGGCACGCACTTCCGCTCCAACGAGACCGCCGACTACACGCTGGAACTCCCCGAGGCACACATCCAGGCCGACGTCGAGGCGGCCGCGCTCGGCCGGGTGTACCCGGTCGCCCACGCGCTCCACAGCGATGCGGCGGCCGCCCTGGCCGCACTGCTGCCGCACGCCCGGCCCGCGGAGGCCGGCTGGAGCGACCGCGTCGCCGCCGTACGCACGCAGGTGCGGGCGATCCTGCACGACAACATCGGACCGCAGGCTGCGATCTGCGACGCGATCCGGGCCGTCCTGCCCCGCGAGGCGGTCGTGGCGCGCGATGTCACCATCGCCTCCAGCAGCTGGGGCAACCGGCTGCTGGAGGTGTACGACCCGCGGGACAACATCTTCCCGCGCGGCGGCGGCATCGGACAGGGGCTCGGCATGGGCATCGGCGCGGCGCTCGCCCGGCCCGGCGCGCCCACCGTCGTGATCGCCGGGGACGGCGGACTCGCCGTCCACCTCGGCGAACTCCTCACCCTCGCGCAGGAACGCCCCCGCCTGACGCTGATCGTCTTCAACGACGGCGGCTACGGCGTCCTGCGCAACATGCAGGACCGCTACAGCGAGCGCCGTTCCGGGGTCGACCTGGTCACCCCCGACTTCGAACTGCTGGCGCGCGCCTGCGGGCTGCCGTATCTGCGCATCGCGGCCGAGGAACACGCGGAACCGGTCCTCAATCAAGCCCTCGCCTCACAGGGACCGACCCTCGTCGAGGTCGATCTGACGGAACTCGGCCCGATGAAGATCCCGTTCACCCCGCCCGTGCGGATCCCGGGCCAGTAGCCCGGCCGCCCGTACTGCCGGTATGGAGGCAACAGGCCATGAGCGAGAACTCGCTGCAGCTGATCGTCCGTCGTATGACATGGGAGGCCGAGGGCGTACTGTCCGTCGAACTGACTCACCCCGACAACAAACCCCTGCCCGCCTGGACGCCGGGCGCGCATCTCGACGTCCATGTCGGCGGCCAGGTCCGCCAGTACAGCCTGTGCGGCGACCCGCACGTGCCGGACGTCTACCGCATCGGGGTGCTCAACGAAGCTGCCTCGCGCGGTGGTTCGCGGTATGTGCACACGCAGCTGCGTCCCGGGCAGCCGGTCACGGTCTCCGAACCGCGCAACCACTTCACGCTGGAGGATGCCGACGCCTATGTGTTCGTCGCCGGTGGCATCGGGATCACCCCGCTGCTGGCGATGGCCCAGGAGGCCGCCCGCCGGGGAGCCGCATGGCGGATGGTCTACGGCGGCCGAGGGCGGGCCTCGATGGCGTTCATCTCGGAACTTGCCGCGCTCGACGGTGACGTCACACTCGTTCCGCAGGACGAACTGGGCCACATCGATCTGGATGCCACGCTCGCAGAGCTGCCCGACGGCACGCTGGTGTACTCCTGCGGCCCCGAACCGCTGCTCACCGCCGTCGAGGCGCGCTGCCACCAGGACCGGCTGCGCCTGGAGCGGTTCGCCGCACCGCTCGTGGAACGCACGGGCGACGATGAGGCCTTCGAGGTCGAGTGCCGCACCTCCGGGGTGACGCTCACCGTCGGCGCGGACACCTCGATTCTCGACGCCGTGGAGGGCGCCGGGCTCGACGTCCCGAGCTCGTGCCGCGACGGGATCTGCGGGTCCTGCGAGACCCGGGTATTGGACGGCACCCCCGACCACCGCGACTTCCTGCTCAGCGAGGCCGAGCGTGCCGCCGGCGCCACCATGATGATCTGCGTCTCCCGGTGTGCCTCCACGAGCCGCCTCGTCCTCGACCTGTGACACCTTCCCCGCACTTTTCAGGAGACACCGTGACCGACACCTGGCCGTACCTGGACGTCCACCAGACCCGTACGCACGAGCCGAGCCCCTACGAGTACAAGCTCGCCGCGACCCTCGAAGACGTCTTCACCGTCGAAGGACACGAACTGGCCGACGTGGTGCGCGGGCTCAACGCCCGACAGCTTCACGCCGCTGACGGCACACCGTGGACCGTGGAATCCTTCCGCGCCGAGATGAACCGACTGGGAGCCTGACCATGACGCTGTCGTCCTCCGCCACGGCGGACCACATCTATGCCACCGGTCTGCGCAACCAGTGGCACCCCGTCGTCCCCTCGCACTTCGTCGCCCCGGGCGCGATGCGCAAGGTGACCGCGCTCGGCGAGCAGTGGCTGCTGTTCCGCCGCTCCGACGGCGCCCTGTCCATGCTCGCCGACCGCTGCCCCCACCGCGGTGCGCCGCTCTCGCTCGGCAAGCACCTCGGTGACCGGGTCGCCTGCTGGTACCACGGAGTCGAGGTCGAGCCCGACGGCACGGTCTCCTCCGTCCCCGGGCTGCCCGGCTGCAGCCTGGAGGGCAAGAAGTTGGTCACTTCGCTACCGGTACGCGAGGTCGCGGGCGCGGTCCTTGCCTACTTCGGGGACGAGGAGCACCCGGATCCGGCCGCGCTGACGCTGCCCGAGCCGCTGACGGACCCCGAGGTGGATGCGTTCCTGTGCTACGCCGAATGGGACACGCCCTGGCGGTACGCCGTGGAGAACCTGCTCGACCCGATGCACGGAGCGTTTCTGCACCACGATTCCCACACGATGTTCGACGGTGACACGACGGCGAAGTTCCGTATCCGGGAGACCGGTCGAGGCTACTTCTTCGAGAAGACCGACCAGCGCGGCGTCAACTTCGACTGGGTGGAGCTGTGCCGCACCGGCGTGGACTGGGTCGACCTGTCCATCCCGTACCCGCCGTCGGCCGGCCCCGGCGGACCGTTCGGCATCGTGGGCATGGTCTGCCCGGTGGACGAGCAGCGCACCGGCGTCTTCTTCTGGCGCTATCGCCGTGTCGAGGACTGGCAGCGGGCGTCCTGGCGCTTCCTCTACAGGACGCTGATCGAGAAGCGCCACTGGGAGGTCCTGGAGCAGGACCGCGTCATGCTGGAGGCCATGCCGGCCGACGCCGACCAGCGGGAGAATCTGTACCAGCACGACCTGGGGGTGGTGCGGCTGCGCCGGCTGTACAGGGCGGCGGCCGAGGCCCAGTCGTCGGCGGGCGCCTGACGGCTCGCCGTTCATCATTGAGTACGAGCGGGACATCGATGCCGGCGTCATCCACCAGGGATTGTTCTCCCTCTCGTGGCTGATGGATCACCGGGCCGAGTTCGAGCACCGTGACCCGGAAGCCGACTGAACCCACGGGCACCCATGGTCAATTGGTCTGTACTTACTCTCGCTAAAACCTGATGCGTACGAGTAGCGTGCGCTCACCCCCCGCTTCCCTTCGGTCCCACATGAACCCTGAGTCGCACAAGGAGAAACGGGATGCCAGACGAGTTCGGGTTCCCCGACCACCCACCGCACCACCGGGCAGCGCCGCACGGCCCCGCGCCCTACTTGTCCCCCTCGTATCTCACTTACCCCTGGCAGCCGCATCCGGAGCCCGACAGGGGAACGACGCCGCGCTATCCGGCACTCGGCCGCCACAGCGACCTGCGTGTCCTGCGCAGTGCCTACCGTTCCCTGCGGCGCGTGGCAACGTGCACGGCGCTCGGGTACTTCACCCTCTTTCTCGTCCTGTCCGCGTTCGCGCCTTCGCTGATGACGGGCACCGTCTCGGGCGGTCTGTCCACGGGGCTGCTGCTCGGGCTGATCCAGGTTCCGGTCACCTGCGTGGCGATCGGGCTCTATGAGTCCACGGCGCGCCGCAGGGTCGACCCGATCGCGGACCGGATCCGACTGCAGGCCGAGCGGGGAGCTGGACGTTGACCGGTTTCAGCAGTTCGGCGCAGGCGATGTCTTTGATGGCCTTCACGACGGTCGCCACGATCATCCTGCTGCTGTGCGTGATGACAGGTCCCGACGGAGACGACCTCGACGAGTTCTATACGGGGTACGGATCGCTGTCGCCGATGCGCAACGGCCTCGCCATCGCCGGTGACTACATCTCCGCCGCGACGGTCCTCTCCACGGGCGGGGTCATCGCGCTCGACGGGTACGACGGCGTGGTTCTGGCGCTGAGCATAGCCCTCTCCCTCATGCTGCTGATGTTCCTGCTGGCCGAACCGCTGCGCAACGCGGGCCGGTTCACCATGGGTGACGTGCTTGCGCGGCGGATGCCCGGACGCGCGGTGCGCATCGCCGCGTGCGCCGCGACCATCGCGGCGCTGGTGCCGATGATGCTCATTCAGCTCGCCGGCACCGGTGATCTGCTGGCTTTCATCCTCGGCTTCTCCAGCGACTCGCTCAAGACCGGGTGCATCGTGGGCGTCGGCGCCTTGATGATCAGTTATGCGGCGATCGGCGGGATGAAGGGCACCGCTCTCATCCAGATTCTGAAGATCGTGATGCTGTTCGGCTCCGGTGCGATAGTCGCCGCCTTGATCCTGCGGCAGTTCGACTGGGACATGGGCAAGCTGTTCTCCGCCGCAGCAGCACACAGCGGGGTGGGGCTGTCCTTCCTGCATTCCGGTCTCGAGTTCGCCGACGGGCCCAACCCCCGGCTCGACATGATCAGCTCGGAGATGACCGTCGTCCTCGGCGGCGCCTGCCTGCCGCATGTCACCATGCGCATGTACACCGCGAATACTGCCCGCCAGGTGCGCCGGTCGATGTCCTGGGCGGTGCCGTGCGTGGCCCTCTTCATGCTGATCACCATGATCGTCAGCTTCGGCGCGACGGCGCTGATCGGGCGCGCGACGATCGCAGGTGCCGACCCGACGGGCAGGACCGCCTATCTTCTGGGGTCGCGTGCCGCGCTCGGGGCCGACGTCTCGTCGGCCGAATCATTCCTGTTCACCTTGGTCACGACGGCGCTCTTCCTCACCCTGCTGGCATCGGTCGCCAGCATGATCCTGGCCTGCGCCAACACCCTCGCGCACGACGTGTTCGCCAGCCGGCGCAAGGAGACGACCCCTCGCCGAGAGATGACCCTCGCACGGGTGTCCGCCCTGGCGGTGGGCGCCCTCACCATCCTTCTGGCCACCCTCGTGCAGCACCACAACCTGCAGCCGCTGGCCCTGCTGTCGGCCTCCCTCGGCGCATCGGCACTGGCACCGGCACTGGTCTACAGCCTCTTCTGGCGCCGCTACACCCGTACGGGCCTGCTGTGGACCCTGATCGGCGGCACGCTCGTCACCATCGTCCTCATGACCGGCACCAACCTGGTCTCCGGTTCCCCCTTCTCCGCCTTCCCTCACTCCGACTTCAACTGGTTCCCGTTCACCACCACCGGCCTGGTCTCCATACCTCTGGGCTTCGCGCTCGGCTGGGCAGGAACCATGCTTTCGGGGCGGCGGAACGCGGAGGAACAGCGCCGGCAGTACGAGGCGGTCGAGGCATGGATCCTTGCCGGGGTGGCCCGACGAGGAGGCTGACGCCCCAGCCGCTACAGCGCAGGGCACGCCGGGGACGTGGCAACGCCCCGGGCTTCCCGTACCAGGCGCCGGCCGGCCGGCTCGATCGCGCCGCGCCGTCCTGCCCACGCGTAGAGCACCCCGTCCGTGCCGATGTGCAGGGGACGGGGCGTGAGCGGGTCGAGCTGCCCGCATGTTCCGACCACGCTTCGTGCCGGCGGGCCGTCGCTGCCGTACTCGAGTGGACCACGAGATCACCTCGAACCGGACTTCCAGGGGAGAACGCCGGGGCCCTGAACGGGTACCGGCCTGGTCAGTCTCGCCCTGTGATGGCTCCAGGTGCGCCAGGGCGGTGACATCGGGCGGAGCGTGGTGGCCGGTCTGCGGCCACCACGACCCCCAGTCTCGGCTGGCTGATGCTGCTCTTCCCGGGCCGCATGAGCCAGCTGATGGCACCGAGGACGAGGCACGATTCCTGGACCGGTCGCGGACGCGGTCGTGGACGGTCGAACAACGCGTCAGCCGGCCCGAAGGCCGACCGCCATCGTCAGTTCGAGGACCCGGTGCGGGGAGCCGAGGTCCGGAAACAGTTCGCGCAGCTGCGACATCCGGTACCGGACGGTCTGGGGGTGGACGAACAACGCCGCCGCCACCTCGTCCCGCCTGCCGTGGTGCAGCAGCCATGCCCGCAGCGTCTCCTCCAGGCGCCGCGCGGTCGCGACGGGCAGGGTCCGCAACGGTGCGAGGGCTCGGGCACGCAGGTCCGCGAACGCGTCCGTGTCGGCGCTGAGCACCAGTTCGGGCAGGTGGTCCTCGGTGTCGCGGATGTCGCAGGAGAGGGAGCGTGCGCGTACGGCTCGTGCGTACGAGGCGGACGCGCGCGTCCATGGCCGGGCCGGGCCGACCACGGCGGTGCGGTCGGTCAACTGCCTCAAAAGATGTGCTCGGTCGGCGTCGGGGACGAGCAGCACGCCGACGGCGTCCGGCAGATCGTCGAGGACGAGGGTGCTCGGGTCGAGGGTGCGGTAGGCGGGCCGGGCCTGGGCGGCGGGCAGCAGGACCGCGGTCAGTGAGACCGGAGGCTGCCACCCGGCCCGTTGGGCGGAGGCCAGCAGCACGTCCGGGCTCGCGTCGGCGAGGAGGTCGCGGACCAGTTGTTCCAGGTGGCGCTCATGGGCCCGGCCGCGGGCGGCCAGTTCGTCGGCGTGGCCCGCGGCGCTCGCGGCGGAGAGCTCGTCGATGTAGGCGAAGGTCAGCTCGGCGAACTTGGCGACCTCGGCGGCGGGCAGACCTGCGGGTACGGCACCGGCGGCCAGGCATCGCCAGGCCACGCGGGCGCCGACGCGGTAGGCGGCGAGCAGGGCGTCCATCGAACGGCCGTCGCGCACCTCGCCGCGGCCCAACTCGTAGGCTGCGTCACCGCCGTCGCCGCCCGTGGCGTTCCCGCTCGCGAGGTCCAGGTAGTGGCCCAGGGCGGTACGGACGGCTCGGCGCATGGTGGCGCCCATGCGGCCCGAAAGGGCGTTGGCGTAGGGAGGGACCTCGTCGATGATCGCCTGGACGACCTCGTCGGCGGTCGTCTTCAGCGCCGCCCGAAGTGCGGTGACCGTCGTCTCGTCCAGGGCCAGTTCGGTGGCCCTCCGGATTACATGGCTCATTTTTTGTTCCCTGCGAACAATTCCACCGACCAGATTTACGTCCTGCGGACAGGACTTTACGCCCTGAGGCGTATCAAGCTGGGATCATGACGAGTGCAGCCCTCCGCAGCAGGGCATGGAAACTGCTGGAGATGGTCACGACGCCGCTGCTGCCGTCGGACTACCTCGACCTGGTCAGCCCGCTGCGTGCGGGCGCCGACCTGCGGGGGCGCATCGAGGCCGTGCACCCCGAGACGGACGACGCCGCGACCATCGTGATCAGACCGGGACGGGGCTGGCGCGGCCACACGGCCGGTCAGTACGTGCGGATCGGGATCGACGTCGACGGGGTGCGCCTGTGGCGTGCCTACTCGCTCACCTCGCCGACGAACCGCCAGGACGGCCGCGTCACGATCACCGTGAAGGCGATCCCGGACGGCAAGGTCAGCAACCACCTGGTCCGCAGGGCGAAACCGGGCACGCTGATCCAGCTCGACCAGGCGACCGGTGACTTCGTACTGCCGAAGGCCAAGCCCGCCAAGGTGCTCTACCTGACGGCCGGCAGCGGCATCACGCCGGTGATGGGCATGCTGCGCGACACCGAGTTCGACGACGTCGTCATGGTCCACTCCGCGCCGCAGCCGGGGGACGTGATCTTCCGCGACGATCTGCACGACCTGGTCGCGGACAAGAAGCTGCGTCTGACCGAGCTGCACACCGACACGGACGGCATGCTCGACATCGCCCGTCTGGACGAACTCGTGCCCGACTGGGCCGAGCGTGAGACCTGGGCCTGCGGTCCCGCGGGCCTGCTCGACGCCGCCGAAAAACACTGGAGCGAACACGGCGTCCAAGAGCGCCTGCACACCGAACGCTTCCGCCCCGGCATCGTCGTCGCCGGCGACGGTGGCCAGGTCACGTTCAGCACCACCGGCAAGACCGTCGACGCGGACGGCGCCACGCCGTTGCTGGACGTCGGCGAGGAGGCCGGCGTGCTCATGCCGTCCGGGTGCCGCATGGGCATCTGCTTCGGCTGCGTCACACCGCTCAAGGCGGGCGCCGTCCGCGACCTGCGCACCGGCGAGATCACCGAGGCCGAACCGGGCGTCCTCATCCAGACCTGCGTGTCCGCCGCGGCGGGCCCCTGCGACATCGAACGGTAGGAGCACCTTGACCGCCATCGACCCCACCGCCCACCTGACCGCGGAGCAGATCGAGGAGCTCGGCCGCGAGCTGGACGCGATCCGCGACGAGGTGATCGCCGCCCGCGGCGAGAAGGACGCCGCCTACATCCGCAAGGTCATCGCGGCGCAGCGCAAGCTCGAACTGGTCAGCAGGGGCGTGCTGCTGTTCTCGATCTTCCCGCCCGCGTGGCTGATCGGCACCGCCGGCCTGTCCGTGGCCAAGATCATGGACAACATGGAGATCGGCCACAACATCCTGCACGGCCAGTGGGACTGGATGCGCGACCCGAAGATCCACTCCACCACCTGGGACTGGGATCACGTCTCGCCGGCCGAGCAGTGGAAGCACTCGCACAACGAGCTGCACCACACCTACACCAACGTGATCGGCAAGGACAACGACCTCGGCTACGGCATCATGCGCGTCGACGAGGACCAGAGGTGGCACCCGTTCCACCTCGGCCAGCCGCTGTGGAACTTCATCAACGCCTGCTTCTTCGAGTACGGCATCGCGGCGTACGACCTGGAGCTCGGCAAGAACCTGCACAAGCGCCGCCGCAAGACCCCGGAGTTCCGCGCGCGGGCCAGGGCCGTGGGCCGCAAGATCCGCAAGCAGGTGCTCAAGGACTACGTGATCCACCCCCTGCTGTCGGGCCCGTCGTTCCTCACCACGCTCGCCGCCACGTTCACCGCGAACGTGGTCCGCAACATCTGGACCCACTCGGTGATCATGTGCGGGCACTTCCCCGAGGGCGTGCAGGTCTTCGAGCGCCGGTCGATCAGGGGCGAGACGCGCGGCCAGTGGTACCTGCGCCAGATGATGGGCTCGGCGAACATCAGCGGCAGCAAGGCCATGCACTTCATGACCGGCAACCTGTCGCACCAGATCGAGCACCACCTGTTCCCGGACCTGCCGAGCAACCGGTACGCCGAGGTCGCGGTGAAGGTGCGCGCGCTGTTCGACAAGTACGAGCTGGAGTACGTCACCGGACCGCTGCCCAAGCAGGTGTTCTCCGCGTGGCACAAGGTCTTCCGACTCTCCCTGCCGAACAAGAAGCCCAAGCTCAAGACGCCGGACCGCGAAAAAGAGCTCGTCGCGGCCTGATTCCCGGTCCTGGTTCAGGTCCTTCGGCCGTACCGGCGGCACCGCCGGTACGGCCGGTTTCGGTGAGATCCGTTGCGGACGGTGGGCGACCGCGACGGCAGACCGTACGACACGGGATCCGGGGGCAGCCCGGTGTCCGGCTGCGCTACTACCCGGACGTGCGCCAGGAGCTCAGCTCACAGCCCCCGGCACGCCCGGCGAGGTGTTGCACTGCGCTGACCTGCCATGGTCGGACCGGTGGTCGGGTACGTACGCGCACTCGGTCTGCCGACGGGCGGGCTGGGTGGAAAGCATGGGGCTGGGCCGTGGACACTGCCGGAACCGATGCCCGCCGTCCCTGTGTCCGACCCGGCTCTGCTGCCGGGGTGGGCGGGCGAGCCGAAGTTATGGCGGTACTGCGGAGCAGTACGGGCCGAAATCACCTGTCCTCAGGCAGGTAAAGGCGTCAACTGCTTACCGGTCGTGCGAGGTCACCGGTCGTGACACCGAAACAATGGTCACGATGCCGTCAAGACCTTTGAAATCATCCGGGTTGGTGGTGAAGAGCGGGAGCCCCTCGGCTGCGGCAATCGAAGCGATCATCAAATCAGCCACTCGACGGCGCGGGGTACGACCCACACTCATCACTGCTGCGCAAATCCTGCCATAGATACGGGCGGCTTCTGCATCGAAGGGAATCGGATCGAATTCGTTCTCAGCACGCTGGAGGACATCCATGCGGCGCGCCCGTTCCGCGTGTTCGTCATAATCGCTCTGCTCCCTGTTGCCACGGACCTGATGGGGCCCCGCGGAGAGTTCCGCCAGAGTGATCGAACTGATGGCTACTTCCGCGGGAAGTTCTTGAGGATCGACCCATCGACGCAGGATCATAATGTTGGTATCCAGCAGACCCTGCTGATGCTCAACGGGCATAGGGATCGTCCATCCCCTGGGCTGCGACATCTTCCTGATCCCCACGGAAGGTGTCTAGCGAGATGTCGGGCGCCGTTCGGGACATGGCCGCGAACTCACCACGCGAGACGAAACGCCTACGCCGACGCAAGGGGACCAGTTCACCGATCTGATGACCATCCCTGGTAACAGTGAAGGCCTGACCTCGCTGAACAGCGTCCATGATCTCTTTAGATCTCGTGCGCAAGTCACGTTGGGTAACTTCGGGCTGAGCTGTCATATTCTCCACAATAACGTAATGGTGCCACCTGGTGCTACCTGGTAGCACCAGGGAGATGGAGCAGCGAGCAAGCCTGCTCGAAGGCGGCCTGGCGCTAGCCACGGCTGGCGGTTTGCGGTGCAGCCAGCCTAG
The DNA here is from genome assembly GCF_040607495.1 of Streptomyces sp. NPDC005281. Classification (NCBI taxonomy): domain Bacteria; kingdom Bacillati; phylum Actinomycetota; class Actinomycetes; order Kitasatosporales; family Streptomycetaceae; genus Streptomyces; species Streptomyces sp. NPDC005281. Next base: position 96,245 of record NZ_JBEXGX010000029.1, read on the forward strand.
GAACGCTCCGCCCGGCAAGGGCCGCACAATATCCGGCTGCGCAGTTGGCCATAGATCTTGCGGAGCCGACGGCCCTGGCCAGGTACCGCACCGGCCGAGGCGCAGCGAGAGCTGGCCACCCCACCGTCATGCCCGGTCCGCGGCGGCGAGCACCTCGTCGACCATGGGTTTGTCGAGGGCCGCGTGTACCAGGCCGTCCGCCAGCAAAGGCATTGCGACGGGACACGAGGCCGGCCAGCTTCTCCGGCGAGGCAGGAAGTCCGAGCCGTCGGGCGCCGTCCAGGGCCTTACGAAAAAAGGAAACGCGGCTGGAGCTACGCGAACGACAGCTTCGGCCGGTGGTGCTCCCACCACGGCAAGCTTCTCGACACGGCGGGGTGGCCCGCCCCCGCGCCGATCTGATCGAGCCGCAGACCCGACGACGAGTCGCTCTCGTGGCCGAGGCGAATCCTGGCGGCCGGTCGGGGCGCCCCTCCCCCGGGGCCGACGGGTGCCCCGGAGGCCGACGAAGACCCCCCGCGCCGGGCCGACGCGCCTTCACTTTCGCTCCTTCTTAGGAAACACGTACTCGTCGAGGACCAGGCCGACCGCGACGGCCGCCGGAATGGCGACGAGGGCGCCGACGATACCGAGGAGCGCCCCGCCAACCAGCACCGCGAGGACGGTGACCAGTGGGTGGACGTCGACCGCGAACTTCATGGCCCTCGGCACGATGAGGTAGTCCTCGGCGACCCGGAAGACGACGTAGAAGACCGCGGTCGCGATCGCGATGGGCAGGGACACGGACAGCGCGACGAGGCTGACGACGATACCGGCGAGAGTGGAGCCGACGATCGGGATCAGGTCCATCAGTGCGGTGAATATGCCCAGGGCGGCGGCGTAAGGGACGCCGGTGCCCGCGCACCAGGCGAAGGTCGCCATGCCGGCGATCCCCGAAGTGACGAGGTTGCCGAGCATGAACTTCCCTATCCGGTTCATGATCTCTTCGGCCACGCCCTCGACGCGTTCGCGCCGGCTCGCGGCCACGAAGCGGTAGCAGAACTGCTTGATGGCCGGCAGGGCCGCCATGCAGTACAGGGTCACCGTGATCACGATCGCCGTCGACGTGAGGGTACTGAGGACCATCTGGCCTGCGCCCAGGACACCCCCGGCCAGGCCGGCCGCTCCGCCTCCCGAGCCGATCTGCTGCTTGGCCTTCTCGACCAAGTGGTAGCGGTCCTCCAGGCGGCCGATCGCCGACTGGTGGTCGTGGACCTGCTGCAACCAGCCGGGCACCGCGTCGACCACTGCGGACATCTCCTTGGTCACCGGCGGAATAACCAGAGCCAGGAAACCGCCGAGTACCACGATGAATCCCGTCAGCACGATCGCGACGGCCCAGCCGCGCCGCAGACCCCGGCGTGTGAACCACGCGACGAGTGGTTCCAGACTGATGGCGATGAACACGGCCAGCAGCAGCAAGGTCAGCATGGAGCTGACCCGCAGAACGGTCTGAACGGCGAGCCACGCCAGACTCGCGCCCAGGCCCAGAGCGAACCCCACCGTCACCCAAGACCGTCTGCGGCCGCCGCGGGGATCTCGAGGCGGCGGCTGCTCCTGGGCCGCCTTCCGAGACATCTCCACGGCGTCCGCCAGGCCGGGGCCGTGTGCGCGCGTCCTTTCCACCGCACCATGCCCCTCCGGAGCGGACTCGGACCCGGGCCCGGACTGCGCAGACATCGCGACGCCTCTCCTCGACTGCCCTTGAACGGGCATGGGCACATCGCTCGGGACACTCCTGAGCGCCTCCCGCCCTGTGCCGTCGCCCACGAGCAGTTCGTCCGAGACGCGTTGCGGCACAGAGCCGGGTACCCACGGACTCCGCTCGTACCGCGTTCGTGCCCCGCCCAGCGCGTCGCGAGCCGACCGGGACGCGAAATCTGTGAACGCTTGGCCGAGATCCGATCTCTTGAGACGGGAGCCATCCGGCTCCGAGTCCAAGCCGGTCGCCTTTCGGCCCAAGGCCGCCCAGCCGTACGACGAGCGGTGCCTGAGCCGGCAGTACGACCCGGCGGACCGTGTCTGTCCGGACGGTGGACGGCCGGGTCAAGAACGTGCCGTTCGTGTGCTCCGCCGATGCGCTCTGGATGCTCCAGACGCACCGGCAGGCGTCTGACAGGTCATTCATTCGCAGGAGTTGTGCCGCCTATCCCCTGCGAATCGCTGTCCTCGTCTGCGCCGCCGTCTTGTCGGGCCTTGCGGACCTGCCCGGGCGGCTCCTTGCGTGCCTTCGTGATGCCCTTGCCGGCAGTGTCCGGCCCGGCTCCTTCCGCCGTGCCGGCCCTGTCGGTATGCGGGGTTGGCGCCAGGCCGGTGGCCGGGGCCCTGGTCGGGCTGCCGGCAGGTGTACCGCGTCCGGGTATGGAGTCGCGTTGCGGACGGGCGGTAGCCGAATGGCCCTCGGGCGGCGTTACGGCCGGTGCGTGACTGCCGTCGTCGCGTGCTGACGCTTTCGGGGAGACGGAGGGGACGGCCCGGTCGCCGGCCGACGCTGCCCGGTCACCCCCGGAGCTGTGGGCGGAGGATCCCACGGCGAGGGTGGCGAGTGCCGCGGCCAGTGCGGCCACCGTTCCGGCCACCCGCAAGCGGCTCCGGACAGGCCCGGTGCGCACAGCAGTCTGCCGAACGGGCCATGGCGTGGGCTGCTCGGTGCCGGTCAGTGGCACGTTGTGCGGGTGGGTACGGACGTTGGTGGTCGCCTGCAGTGCGGCAACAACGCTCGTGGCGTGGGCGGCTGGTGCCGTGGGGGCCGCAGCCGGCTCGGCGGCCAGGCGGGCCAGTGCGTCGGCGCAGTCACGCGCCGTGGGCCGCTCTTCCGCGCCGAGGGCCGTCATCGGCTGCAGCAGGGCAGCGAGTGTCCGGGGCACGAAGTCGGGGACGCCGGGTCGGCGGTGCAGCCGTGCGATCGCGGCTTCCAGCGGGCCGCCATCGTACTCGAGCCGGCCGGTGAGGCATTCGAGGAGGACCAGGCCGAGGGCGTAGACGTCGGCGGGCCGGCCGACGGGCTCGCCCAGGACCTGCTCGGGGGACAGATAGGCCGCGGTTCCGATCAGGGTGCCGGTGGCCGTGCGGGTGGTGGTGTCCAGCAGTCGTGAGATGCCGAAGTCGGTCAGGTGGGGGTCGCCCAAGCCGTCCAGGATGATGTTGGACGGTTTCACGTCGCGGTGGACCACTCCTGCCTCGTGCGCGTGGGCCAGGGCATCGGCCAGGCCGGCTCCGAGCGTGGCGGTGGCCTTCCAGGGCAGCGGGCCTTCGGCGATACAGGTCTTCAGGGTGGGGCCCTCGATGAGTTGCATGACGAGGTAGGCGTCAGCGCCATGGCGTCCGGCGTCGTAGGCGGCCACCAGGCCCTGATGGTGCAGCCGAGCCAGGAGCACCGCTTCGCTGCGGTAGTCCTCCTCCGTGTCGAAGCCGGTACCGGTCCGGAAGATCTTCACGGCCACTGGCCGCCGCAGCCGCAGATCGAACCGCGGTGGACATCCGCGGCACCGCCTGAGCCGATCAGTCCGTCGAGGCGGTAACGGCCCGTCAAAACCCGCGCGCTGCCTTTGGAGGCCAGAGCGAAACCCGACTCGACGAAGCCCACCTCGAACCTCCCTGGTTCCTTGACACGACCGGCGACGCCCGCTGTCACGGCTGCGGGATCCGCGTACCCACCGGGCACGCCCCTATCCCCGGTGCCTGCGACGGGGGGGGCGGGACCTCGCAGTACTCCCGGCCAAAAGGCAGGGGTACGGGGTCGTGCGTCGGGCGCGGTAGGCCGTCGCCCCGGCAAGCCTGGATGTCGGAGTCCGTCGAGCGGAGGAGAGCGGCGGGATGGGCACCGCCTTGGAGGCGTCCTTTGGGGCGAGCCCCCCCGCCCGCAGGATCGGGATGCCGGGGACGGAGGCGCCCCTCCCTCCCCTCACAGCGGCTGGGAGGGGAACTGGTCGGCAACACAGTGAGAGAACTGGCCTGTTTCATGTTCAGCGTCAGCGGTTCTGGCCCGCTCGCACGGCGGCTCATGAAGACCACGTACGCCCGCCCGGCTCCGGCCTTCGTCCCCCGCGCCCCCTCGGAGCGCTCCGGCGTGCTCGTCCCTGCCGCCGGTCAGGCGACGCGTTCCAGGCCCGCCTTCACCGACTGCCGGGTGCCGTCCCGTTTGGTCGTCTCGTAGGCGAAGTCCACTGTGTCGCCGGGGCGCAGCGTCAGGGTGATGCGGCCGTTCGTGATGCAGTTGCCGGACTGGATGCTCTCCCCGAGGGTCACCTGGTCCGTGCCGGCGACCGCGGTCAGAGTCACGGTGCCGTAGCAGTCGGAGGACTCCATCGCGTAGTGGACGCTCCCGACCCGCTCCCGCAGTACGCCCTGGTCGAGCTCCACGGTGAACCGGTGACCTGACAGAGCGGTCGAGTTCGGGACCGGCTGGTACCGCCTACTGGCCTTGTTCTTGGCCTGAGGCGCGGCCGCTGCCACAGCCACTCATCTGTCCCGCTGGGAATAGTTCACCCCGTATCCGTTTCCAAAGCGCGACGCCTTAGAAGGGGCTTTGCACGGCGTAGCGCTCTTCAGGAAATAGGTGAAATCCACAGGGCACACGGTGGCCCGGAGGTTGATACCTATGGTTCCTGCTCGTTCTTCTGTTCGCCTTGATCCTCTTCGGTGCCGGTTTCGCACTGAAGGCCTGTGGTGGGTCGCTGTCATCGTGCTGATCGTGTGGGCCATCGGCTTCGTCATCCGTCCCGGGGCAGGCAGCTGGTATCGCTGGTGGGCGGCCTGAGCTTTGTCGGCCCGGAGGGCGCTGCGGCGCCAGGAACCCCGGTACCCGGTACAGCACTTCCAGCCATCCGAACGTTTCTACGGGTCAGAATGTGTCGGGCCCCAATGCCCGGGAACCCGACTCCGCGAGGAAACGTCATCGAATTTCGGTGACACCTCGACAGATCCCGTAGTTCAGCTGCGGATTCAACGAATTTCGATGAGGGAGCCTTTCGTATGAGTGACAGCATCTGGGGCTATCAGCCGACCGCCGGCTACATCGCGGGCACCGACCTGATCGGATACAAGGTCGAGGCCACCGACGGCAGCATCGGGAAGGTCGACAAGCACTCGGACGAGGTCGACTCCTCCTACCTCGTCGTCGACACCGGCGTATGGATCTTCGGCAAGCACGTCCTGCTTCCGGCCGGCACCGTGCAGTCGGTCGACCAGCAGGAGCAGAAGATCTACGTCGCTCTCACCAAGGACGAGATCAAGCACTCCCCCGAGTTCGTCCAGGACAAGCACCTCGGCGACGCCGACTATCACGAGCGGGTCGGCGGCTACTACACGGGCCTGCGCACGATCTGACCTCACAGCACCGGCACGAGGGGCGGGTGGCGAACAGACTTCTGTTCGCCACCCGCCTCGTGCAGCATGCGGACGACCGACCTGCCTGGCCGGCACTTGCCGGTCAGCCAGCTCCGGACATCGGGGGCTGGGGCGGATGAGGGCGGGCAGCGAAGACGATGATGTCGTCGTCAGGGTCTCTCCGAAGGCATCCACCAAGTGGGTGCACAACGCCTCCGGCTCCCCAGGCCCCTCTGCCACAACAGCGCTCAGAAGGTCGAGGCGCTTGTTGAGTTCGCTGTCGCGGGTCTCGATGAGCCCATCGGTGATCATGCCGAGCCGGCTGCCCGGCTCGGCGCGATGGCTGACAGCCCCGGGCTGCGGCAGACCCAGGCCCAGGAGCGGGCCCTGGTCTCTCAAATAGCGGGGCACCCCGACGGGCCCCAGGAGCAGAGGTGGCAATTGAATCCTCCCCCAGCTGAAGCAGGGGGATTCCTGACTCACGCTGCCTGCGGGGCAGCGGCCCAACAGGTCTTCCGCCATCAACACCGGCCCGATCGTGCCGGTGCCTTTCCCTCTGTATCGCTCAGAAACTCCCGATCAAGTGCTCAGGAGGCGGTTGAAGAAGGAGCGGTAGCGGCGCAGCGCCCTGCGCAGCTCCTCGGTGTCTACTTGCTTGTCATGTCCCCACTGGCCTTCCAGATCCTGCTTGTGCTGGGCGAAAGTAGTGGCCAGGGTCTGCATCAGGTCGGCGACAAGGGCGTCGGCGGCGTGCACGGCCTCACGCGGGTCGTCCACGAACTGGTTTTGGATCGCCTGCCAGTGGTTCCGGAAGCGACGGTCGTCGTCGGCCGTCAGCAGCTCGGGCACTTCGTCATCCGATGCGGACTCGGCCGAGGCAGGCAGGCGGCCTGGAGGGGAGTCGGTCGCATCCGTCGGCGCTCCGGTCTTCTCGCGTGTACCGACCGCGGCCGCGGCAAAGGCGTCGCCGCCCTGCCGCTCATCGGCCCGGGCGCTCTCCCTGTCCGCGGCGGCGGTCGCGCCGGCCTGGTCGCCCAAACCGTCCGCCCCTGGCGTCGCCGTGGACTCGCCGGGGTAGGCCGGCGCCCGGGATGTGTCGTCCTGCGGGGTACCGACTTCTTCCGAGGTGTCGGTGGGGCGGGCAAGATCCTCGGTGCTCAGGCTTCCGGGCGTCGTGCCGCTGTCGTCGTTGCGGTGCATCGTGGTCCTCCTCGCGGGTGGTGGCCGTGATCAGGAAGCGGCTGGACGTGCCCGGCCGCCATCGGAGAGGAGCTCGTCGAAGAGCGCGCGGTAGTGGACCATCGCGCCGCGCAGTTGCTCAGTTGTCGCCCGGTGGCGAGTGCTGAGGGTCTCCACCTGGTGCGCGGCCCGGTAGTGCTGGAGGGTCTGGCCATGGTCGACCGAGAGATCCCGTATCTGCTGGTCGAACCCTTCCGTCGGGTATCCGCGATCCCGCATGAGGGCCGTCACCAGTTGGTCCGCGTCGTGCACGGCGTCTTCCGGCCGGTCCACGAACTCGTCCTGGACGTTCGTCCACTCTCGCGTGTAGCGGTCACGCACGCTGTCGGACAAGGGGCGGATATCCAGCGCGTCGTGTCGGCGCTGACGCTCACGGAGTTCACGCTCGGCGGCATGCCGGTCGTCGGCTTGCTCAAGGGTCCGGTCGTACTCCGGTCCGAAACGCTCCTGCAGGCGACGGCGCCGCATCACGAAGACAGCCGCCACGATCAGAGCGATCACCACGACGATCGGAACGATGATGGCCAGCAGAGTTCCCGTCGACATGACTTCACGCTCCTCACAAAACGATTCGGTCATTTCCTTCCATTCGGCGAGTCCCCGTGCTGCCGCGTTTCACTCGCCCGCCACCGAATTCGCCTCACGAAGGCACGTCTTGTCCGGCCCGGTTCTGAGGGCGCACGCGGAGGTGACGGCCCCTGCCGGTGGCACCACCTCACGCCGGTACCGTTCCGCGCCGAGCCCTCGCCGACCTCACCCACGCCCCAGCGAGCAGCCCGAGGGGAACTCCAACGATCGAAGTACCTCAGCACAGCCGCAGCACTTCCATCGGGTCACGTGGGGCAGCAGCTATGACGCGCCCGGTCCCGCCGCCTGATAGTCCAGCCGCTCCATGTCCGCTATCGACCCGCCGCAAGACCCGCCTCGGCTGGTGCCGCGTGTACCGCCTCGATACCCGGGCCGAGTCGCCCGGCCCGAAGTCCTTGAGATCCGCGCGCAGCTCGCGCGTCACGACGATCGCCATAGGGGCTCCTTCAACGATCAGCGAAGGCACGCACTGCGGCTCACCGGCAACGCGCTGCGGATCGAACTGTGGGACAGCAGCCCGTGCAGCCCGCCACGAAGGCCCCGGACCCCGGGCGGGTCGGACGGTGCAGGACTTCTTCAACTGCCGTGAGGGGCGTCTTCCCCCGGGTGGTGGACCTCGGCCGATTCTGCGGCTCTGGCCAGTTGGGAGGCAGGGCCCGCTTCTGAGCAACGCCGACCACGCCTGCGAACGTGGGCCAATTGGAGCGGTGGTGGGAACCCGCCGCCATGAGCCGGCCTACGGCGCCTGGCCCCAGGGACCGCTCGCGGGATATCTCGACGCAGATGGGGCACTCAGTTCAGGCCAGCCCGGGCCGGTGCGTTACGACTGCTGAAGAAGGTCCGCGCAGGTGATGAAGGAGGCATGCGAATGGCTATGCGACTCGTACGGCTTCTGGGACTGGCGACCGCCGCCTACAGTGCAGCGATCATGGTGCGGCCCAAGGGGCTAGCTCGCCCCTGCGGCATGACCGGCCCGGACAGCGAGGCTCCGCCGGCGACCGCGACCCTGATTCGCGCCATCGGCGCCCGGGACACCGTCATCGGCGGCGCCACGATCCTGGATCGCGGTCCTCACGCGCTGCGGGCCGTGAGTTTCTGCCGTGCCACGGCGGACCTGTGCGACGCGGTCGCCTTCGGCCGCGTCCTCGACGGGAAGCAGCGCACGAAGATCGCGGGATTCGCTGCAGGATGGGGAGTCCCGTGCGAAGCAGCCGCCATCAGCGGCGCCCGAGAGAGCCGCTGACATTCCCGGGCCCGCCGGCGCCGTCCCCAAGTGCGCGACGCATCCCCTCCTACCGCCGGGCGAGACCCCGCTCGTAGAAGGCTCCACCGCAGAAGCGCATCAGGGAACAGCCCGACAGCGGGTTCTGGGAACATCGCCCTGCTTCTGGCTCGCGCTGACTGTGGCGTCGGATCGAGCCGACGTCTGCGACCCGCTTTCTCCCATCCCCGGCTGAAGCAGCCGGTAGCCACGAAGGAGCCCCGATGAAAGCCTCGAAAATCGTTTACAAACCAGTCGGGATCGCCCTGGGAGCCGTCAGCGGCATGATCGCTGGCGCCGCGTTCAAACAGACGTGGAAGGTGCTCGGTCGCAACGAGGACGCACCCGACGCCACCGACGAAGATCGTAAGTGGAGCGAGGTGCTCCTGGCCGCGACTGTCCAAGGTGCCATCTTCGCTGGCGTCAAAGCCGCCGTCGACCGCACCGGCGCCGCCACCATACGGCGCCTGACCGGCACCTGGCCCAGCTGATAGAAGAACGGGGCCGCCGATCGCGGATTCCCGGCCGGCACGCCGGGATGGAGCGGGAGACCGTCGACGCTCCGCGGGCCGAAGACCCGTCCCACCGTGCGGGTCCCGAACTCGCTACCGGCCTCTGCGACGTCCGCGCTCCCTCATCCGAGCCCCCGGCAGGCCCACTGCCGGTGGGGCCGCCCCACGCTCAACCGCGCATCCGTCGGCGGGCATCGTGTTCAGGCACCTGGCAGGAACAGGCAGAACAGATGGCCGTGGGGATCGCGGAGGACTCTTACGTCCTTCTGAGGCTGATGAGCCTCCAGCGTCGCACCCAGGGCACAGGCGCGTGCGGTCTCCGCCTCCAGGTCGTCCACCTGCACATCCAAGTGGGCCTGCATCTGCTGCACTCCCGGGCGCTGCGGCCATACCGGTGGAGTGTGATCGGTCTCCAGCTGGAAGCTGAGGCCGGGGCGTTCTCGCTCCGGATGCCTCAGGCGTACCCACTGCGGTTGGCGATCGACTTCTTGCCAGCCCAGCAGGGCCCGATAGAAGTCAGCCAGGGCGGGAGGGTCGGGAGTGCCCAGCACAAAGGCACCAAGCGTTGTCGTCATGCCTTCAGCAGTTCCCCCGGCACTCGTTCTGACTCACGGCGTTCCCGGTCCAGCTCAGCTGGAGGTGGCTCCTCGAGGAAGAACGTGGTGCGCACGGTGCTTCGGTGCCGAGAGGCGTCTGGCCGGGGATGCCTGGCCCGTTGGCGGGATTGCGCTGGGGCGCCGCCCAGGCATCTCAGGACCAAGGCGCCTTCTTCCGCGCCGCTGCGCGGGCCTTGGCCCAGGCCTGGGGAAGCTGTCGCTCCCGTGCGCCGGCCGCGGCCGCCTCCCGACCGTGCAGGATGCCCCAGGTGAAGCCGGGCTCCCCTGCCGCGTGGGCGGAGACGGCGAGCTGGCGCAGGGCGTCACGCGTCACCACACTGTCGTGCTGGGCTCCGCTCACCCGCTGCACAGCCTTGACACGCTTGCCAAGTCGCCGTGCGGGACGGCCCAGGGCCGGACGGGCCGCCTCGGAGGCGTAGCGCAGCCTCTTGGCGGCTTTGCGGGCATGGTGGATCGCGGTGTCCCGTTCGGGGCCCGGCACCATGGCGAGTGCCGGTTCCATGCGCCTGGCGAGTCGGCGGTACTCCTTGCGAAGTGCCTTGCCGAGGACTTTCCCGGGCTTGCCGACCGCTTTGGCTGCGTGCAACGGTGGTACTTCGGTGAGGGACTTCAGGTCCTGCAGCAGGTTCAGGTAGCGGGGCGATGCGAGCGCCTCGAGAGTGCGGCGTCGGGCCTCGGTCTGCCGCGCCACGTCCCAGACCTTGAGCCGTGCCTCGGCCGGGCCAAGGACCAGCTCGCCGGGCAGTTCCCGCAGGCCCGAGGTGAGCCGCTCGCGCAGCACTTCGTGGTCGCGTTCCTGGCCGAGTTCGCCTGCGAGCCACTTCAGATCACGGCGGATGGGGTCGGTGGCTTCCCTGTCGAGGACGGGGCGGTAGGAACGCAGGCAGCCGCGCAGGCGGCGTGCTGTGGTGCGCATCTGGTGGACGGAGTCGGGCACGTCGCGGCGGACTGCGGGGTCAAGGTCCGTGAGGGCGTCGACGAGTCGGGCGATGTATGCGAGCACGTACGAGCCGGCCGTTCCCGGCTCAAGGTCAGCACGGGCTTCAGTCGCGTGTTGCAGGATGGACGTCGTCTCCGTCAACGCACGGAGCACCTTGGACGGGCTCTGTGCCTGGTGGAGACCGCGCTTGCGCACCGCTTTCTCGACGCTGTCCAGAAGGGCCGGGTCGCTGTGGACGAGTTCGACCTCCATCTCCGTCCAGGCCGTGCGTCCTTTGTCGTCGAGGAGTGCCTCGGCGGACACCTCGTCCATGCTCAGCTTCGCCAGGACGTCGCCTTCCGCATCGAGGAGATGGTGCAGGGAGTGGCTGGAGCGGATCCGCATCACGGGCCGCAGCGCTGCGCCGCGAGTGCGGGAGAGCGTGAGATCCCGCAGTTCCTCAGGAGCGTCCTTTGCGCCGAGAGGGGCCTGGATCTCCTCACGGCTGTCGCCCGGGAGGGGGAGTTTCAGGTGCCAGCCGGCATCGGTGCCACCCGTCCTGCGGCGCAGGGATGCATGGCTGCGTGTCAGTCGCAGGTCGCTGCTGTCGTAGTAGACGGCGTCCAGCTCCTGCACCCCCTGGTCCGCCACGGAGGCGATGCGGCTGGCGCCGGCCAGGGCGGGCAGCCAGGAGATGTCGGCGTCGGGCACGGCGTATGTGCGTTCTGTCTCTCGCGTCGAACGAGCCATATCAACCGCGTAGACCCATTTTCAGGATTCAAACGTATTGATCGCTGCTTGCACTTTTGGGGTCGGCTAGCCGCTTGGTTGCCTGCCTGTGGTCCGCTGTCGCGATGCGCCGGCGAGTTGGGTGACATGCTCGCGGGCCCCCGCAGGGTGGGTTTGAAATCGCGGACACCGATCACAAGGCCCTTTGACACAGTCTTTATACGACCAGGTAGGAGACACAAATGGGCATCATCGCGTGGATACTCATCGGTCTGCTCGCCGGCCTTATCGCCAAGGCGCTCATGCCGGGCAGGGACCCGGGCGGCATCATCATCACGATGCTCATCGGCATCGCAGGAGGCCTCCTCGGCGGCTGGCTCGGCAAGGTCATCTTCGGTGTCGACTCCATCGACGGCTTCTTCGACCTCTCCACCTGGATCGCCGCCATCGTCGGCTCGCTGATCCTCCTCGCCCTGTACCGGGTCATCACCGGAAACCGCCGCCACGCCTGACCGCCGTCGCTCCTTCGCCACAGCGGCTCCACTCTCTTCTCTCTGTCCCGGGGCGGAGCCGTAGCCGTGCCCGGCGGGCTCACGGGGGCGCCGGGGTGCAGGGTCTAGGAGATGAGTTCGTCCAGGAGTTGGGGACCGTTGTTGCGGACGTTGTTGACGGCGGTGGAGACGGGGCGGGCATCCAGGTGGCCGTTGGCCGGCTGACCGAGCAGGCCCGCAGCTCGTCGGGATCCTGATGATCGGGGTCCAGCCAGGCGTCGTAGTGCTCGGGGGTGAGGGCGAGCGGCATGCGGGGGTGGACGCGGCCAGCGGTGTCGGTGGCTTCGGTGGTGATGATGGTGCAGGTCATCAGCCAGGCGGCTGGGTCATCGTCCTGCTGAACCGTCTGGTCGCGCCAGTACGCGTACAGCCCGGCAAGCGCCATCACCTGATCGTCCTCGGGGTGGATGAAGTACGGCTGCTTGCGCACCTTGCCGGTGCCGGGGTCTTCGACCTGCTCCCATTCGTAGAAGCCGTCGGCGGGCAGCAGGCAGCGGTGGCGGGTGAACGCACGGCGGAACGCGGGCTTTTCGTGCACCGTCTCGACCCGTGCGTTGATCATCCGGGCGCCGGCCGTCGCGCCCTTCGCCCAGGATGGGACCAGCCCCCAGCGCAGCGGTCGCAGCTCCCGTTCCGCTGGACCGGTGTCGTCCTTGCCGCGAGGTGTGCGTTCAAGGACGGCCCACACGTCATCGGTCGGGGCGACGTTCCAGTTCGGCGCGAGCGTCTCCCGTGCGGGTACGTCGGGCACGCGGAAGAGCGGGGCCAGCTCCTGCGGGCTGCGAGTGGATGCGTACCGACCACACATGCCTCCACTCTTTCACCGCCGAAAGGCGCGCGCCCCGCGTCGACACTGTTGTCACCCGAGGCCTTGAACTTCGGCCCCGACGCGATCCGCCCCGTCACCACCCTCCTGCGAGTCGGCTGACCCCCTCGTCTTTCCCGAGGACCGGTTCAGGACGGGGAAGGCGTAGTAGACGATGCCCCAGCTGGTGATCTGCGTGACGCAGAGGGCGGGCAGGGCGGCGCGGGGCCGCGTCCGGTCCCCCGATCCGGTCGCGGCCCCGCTGGTGTGGAGGTTGGTCATCGGCGAGGTCAGCAGCAGCCGCCCGCGACGGCCGCTTCCTTCGGTTCGGCCTTCCCGGTTCCGGTGCAGCAGGTGCTGCCCTGCTGCTTGGCCAGGGAGTCGGCGTCGGCCTTGACGACGTACACCTCCCAGGGCTCCTTGCCGGGGCCGTGGACCCAGACCTTGTCCTGGAGGGCGTAACAGCAGGTGGTGTCGTTCTCGACGTCGGTGGCCAGTCCGGCCTCGCTCAGGCGGGCGGTGGCGGCGTGGACGGCCTCGGTCGAGTCGACCTCGACGCCGAGGTGGTCCATGCGGGTTGTCTCGCCTTGGGTGCCTTGGACGAGGACGAGCTTGAGCGGGGGTTCGGCGATGGCGAAGTTGGCGTAGCCGTCGCGGAGTTTGGCGGGCTCGGCACCGAACAGCTTGCTGTAGAAGGCGATGGACGCCTCCAGGTCGGGGACGCGGAGGGCGAGCTGTACACGGGACATGACGAACCTCCTTGAGGGGATTGCGGGTTCAGCAGCCGCCGGATGCGGCCGGGGCGCCGACGCGATCTGCAGGGTGGCCGGGGCCGCGCAGCACCCGCCTGCCTCGCTGCTCTGGGCGGCGTCGGGGTCGTCGAACAGGCCGGCGCCGCCGCACACGCCGGTCTCGGGGAGGGTCAGCTCGACGCGTTCGGCGGCTTCGCGGTCTCCGGCGAGAGCGGCGGTGATGGAGCGGACCTGCTCGTAGCCGGTCATCGCCAGGAACGTGGGGGCGCGGCCGTAGGACTTCATGCCGACCAGGTAGATGTCCTGCTCGGGGTGGGAGAGCTCGCCGACGCCGTGCGGGTAGACGGTTCCGCAGGAGTGGACGTTGGGGTCGATGAGCGGGGCGAGATCGGTCGGGGCCTGGAGGCGGTCGTCGAGGCCGAGGTGGACCTCGGAGAGGAAGGAGAGGTCGGGGCGCAGGCCGGTGAGGACGATGACCTCGTCGACCGGGTCGAGGCGGCGACCGTCCTCGGCGACCAGGATCAGGCGGCCGTCGGAGTCGCGTTCGACGGCCTCGGTGCGGAACCCGGTGGCCGCGCTGGCGTGGCCCGCCTCGACGGCGGCCTTCGCGCGCAGCCCCAGTGCGCCTCGGGCAGGGAGCTCGTCGGCCTCTCCGCCGCCGTAGGTGCTCGTGCCGATGCCGCGGCGCAGGATCCACACGGCGTGCGTGCCCGCTTCGTCCTTGGCCAGGTCGGCCAGGGTCGCGAGTGCGGTGAAGGCGGAGGCGCCCGAGCCGACGACGGCGGTGCGCCTGCCCGCGTACCGGGCGCGCACGGCCGGGTCGGTGAGGTCGGGGACGCGGTAGGAGACGCGGTCGGTGGCCGACTTCTCGCCGAGGGCGGGCAGCCCGTCGGCGCCCATCGGGCTGGGGGTGGACCAGGTGCCGGAAGCGTCGATGACGGCGCGGGCGGTGACGCGCTCCTCATGGCCGTCGGCGAGCTGGATGTGGACGGTGAAGGGCTGCTCGTCGCGTCCGGCGTCGACGATGCGGTCACGTCCGGCGCGGGCGACGCCGGTGACGGTGGCGCCGTAGCGAACCTTGTCGCCCAGGGTGTCGGCGAGCGGCTGCAGGTACTTCTCCGCCCAGTCACCGCCGGTCGGGTAGGCGCCGTCGGGGCGAAGCCAGCCGGTCGGGGCGAGGAGCTTCTCGGCGGCGGGGTCGATGACCTCGGCCCACGGGGAGAACAGCCGCACGTGCGCCCAATCGCGGACGGCCGTGCCGGCACTCGATCCGGCTTCCAGCACCAGCGGTTCGAGACCGCGCTCGACGAGGTGGGCGGCGGCGGCCAGGCCGACGGGGCCGGCTCCGATGACCACGACGGGCAGATGGCCGGCGGTGGGCACGGCTTCGATGGACACGGCCACGAGATTCCCCTTTGATTCGACATTTGTCGATGGCTTGCGCGGTCAGCATGGCACCTGTATCGATGAACGTCAACATAGACATGCATCGAATCTGGAGGGGTGCGCTCGTGGGGCACGTCGACGTGAGAACGATCGGCCACGGCCAGCCCGCGCCTACTGGAGGCCACGCCCCTGTGCGGCATCGGCCGGAGTCTCGGCCGCATCGCGCGTCGCCCGCCTGTCAGCCCCGCCCGGGCCGAGTCGCGCACCCTCGCCCACTTGGTTCGACGTATGTCAACATAGATGCATGTCGAATACGAAGGTGCTGCCGCTGCTTCAGCCCGAGGTTTCCGATTCCGTGACGCCGTGCTGCCCGCCGCTCACCGAGCGCCCGTTCACCGCGGAGGAGGCCGAGACCGCCGCCCGGATGTTCAAGGCCCTGGGCGATCCGGTCCGGCTGCGACTGTTCTCGGCCGTCGCCTCGCACGAGGGCGGCGAGGCGTGCGTGTGCGACATCTCCGACGTCGGCGTCTCCCAGCCGACCGTCTCGCACCACCTGAAGAAGCTCAAGGATGCGGGTCTGCTGACCTCGGAACGGCGCGGAACGTGGGTGTACTACCGGGTCGAGCCGTCGGTTCTGACCGCAATGGGCAAGCTGCTGACCATTGCACCTGCTGCGGCCTGACGACTGCCGGAATCGCGGAAGAACGCAACCGCGTCCAGCCCACCAGCATGACCGTCACGCCCATGGCCAACGCGCACGCCGACGAAATCCTGGCGATCTACCAGGCTGGGATCAACGAGGGCAATACGACCTTCGAGACGAGCGCCCCACCTGGCAGGTGCTCGACGCCGCCAAGCTGCCCGAGCACCGGTTCGTCGCCCTCGATGCAAGCTCACGGCAACCGCCGGGGACATGTTCCCAACGCCCAGCGCACGACTGAGGGGCTTGAGTGCCGGCTCCACCCGAGCCGAAAGAGCTCTCGCCTGAGCGTCTGGTCAGTCGATGGTACCGACGGTACCATCGGTACCATGTCGCAGCCCAAAGCTATGAACCTACGCTTTCCCGATCCGGCCCAGCGCGCCGCGATCGAGGCCGCCGCGCGGCAGGAGGGCGTCAGCCTGCAGGAGTACATCCTGTCCGCTGCATACGCTCGCGCCACTGCCGTGGAGGCACGCTTCCTCGACGCCTTCAAGGAGTCGATGTCCCGCAGCGGCGACGTGTTCGCAGAAGGCGCCGGCGCGGCTGATCCCGGCGCGGAGCAGCGTGCTGCCGAGCTGGCTGCGCGGCAGGCTCTTGAGGAGCAGCAGGAGCGGGGTCACGCCGCGTGACGCAGCACGAACCGCTCCAACCTCTCGATGTCGCATTCTTGCTGCATGCGGCCGAGCTGCTTCCCGGTGATCCGCAGGTGGACGATTTGGGTCCGTTGTACGCGGCCGTTGCCCGGGTCAATGCCCGGGCCTTGGAGCACGATGTCTACGGGTCCGTGTTCCTCAAGGCGGCGGCGCTGCTGCAGACGCTGGTGAGGCTGCCGTGTCTGGAGCACTCCAACGAGGCTTTCGCCTGGCACTGCGCGGAGGCGTACCTGGGATTGAACGGGTGCCGTCTCGACTACCCGCCGAAGGAGGCGGTCGCGCTGGTCAGGGACGCGGCATCCGGTGCGATGGGTGTTGGCTTGATGGGCCGTCAACTGCGCGCATGGAGTGTCTCCTGACCCTGTGCCGGAACTCCGGGTGGGCGGATTCGGCATGGACAGGCTCTCTGCGGACGCCGCGCGGGCGAGCTTCTCGTGCAGCAGCAGCGGCGGCATCGTCGCCAGGACCACCGCGCACGGCGAGGCCACGATCATCGGGTTTCTCCTTCGTGGATACCCCGGCCTTCAGGACGGGGAGGAAACGAAGTTCCTGCGGAGCAGGGCTGGGAAAGCCGGTTCGCTGGCAGGGCGGACCGGCATTCCCTGCCGACCGGCGGACAGCCGTCGCTTACACGGAATTTGATACCGTGTGATATGTGACGCAGCAGGTCAAGCGGGCTTTCAAGTACCGCTGCTATCCGGCGGACGAGCAGGCAGCCGAGCTGTCGCGCACGTTCGGCTGCGTCCGTCTCGTGTACAACAAGGCGTTGGAGGAGCGCACCCGGGCCT